>CAVEKR010000167.1:0-3452 GCA_963616365.1 Bacteroidaceae bacterium | reverse complement strand
AATGACAATTAACCTGCGCTTCCGATGACAATTAACCTGTAAAACAAATCGGCAACAATCTGTAAAGTAAACTGGCAATAATCTGTAAAATGAATTAGTAATAATCTGTAAAGTGAAATGACAATAATCTGTAAAACGCGCAGCTAAAAATAGGATAAAAAAGAGAGTTAAAAGCGGCTAGAAATAGCACAAAATAGACAGTTAAAAACAGCTAGAAACACAAGCAAAATGACAACTAAAAAAACAGCGTAAAACGCCTCGCTAAAAAGCAAAGTTAAAAGCAGTTAGGAACAAGCAAAATGGCTCAGCAACAAAAAAATAAAACCAAGAATAGCGCCGTCAAGCGCCCAAATAAAGATACTGCCAAAAAAGTTGTTAAAAGCGCAGCTAAAAGCTCAACTAAAAATGCCACCAAAAAAGACTCAACAAACGAAGAATATTATCCGCGCCTAGTAGATGAGATTCTTCAAGAAAAACTCAAGCAAACTGGGGCTGTTGTGATTAAAGGTCCAAAGTGGTGCGGAAAAACAATGACTGCGCTTGAGCACTCTAAGAGCGTTTTGTTTATGCAAGACCCAGACACCTTAAAAAACAACTTGACACTTGCAGAAGAAAAGCCTTCCCTTTTGCTTGAGGGCAAAAAGCCACGCTTAATTGACGAATGGCAAGAAGCGCCAGTTCTTTGGGATGCTGTTCGTTTTTCGATTGATTCACAAAAGCTTATTGGAGCATATATTTTGACAGGCTCTGCAACGCCAAAAACTCAACCGCGACATTCTGGAGCAGGCAGAATGAGCTTTATTGAGATGAGGACAATGTCTTTGTTTGAATCAAAAGAAACAAATGCTGCAATCTCTTTGAGCTCTTTGTTTTCTGATAAGCCTATTATCAAAGAAACAAATTCCAATACAGATATCGAACTAATTGCCCAGCTCTTAGTACGTGGCGGCTGGCCAGCTGAGGTAACGCATAAAGCAAAAAACGTAGCAGAAGACTACCTTTATGCGCTCATAAATTTTGATGTCCACAGCTGCGATGACATTAAAAGAAGCCCGCTTACAGCAAGAGAGGTTTTGCAAGAATATGCACGCACCACATCCACGCAGGCAGGAATAGCAAGCATGTCAAGAAACCTCAAAGAGCGCGGCGGAGAAGTTTCTAGACCTACCTTTATTGACTATATTGCAGCTTACAAAAAATTAAACATTATAGAAGATGTCCCTGCTTGGCGCCCCTCTTTAAAGTCAAAGGCACGCAGCACTTCTACGCCAAAGCGCTTTTTAACAGACCCCTCTCTTGTATGTGCTGCAATGAACATCAAGCCAGAAATGCTGCTCAAAGACATGTCAACCATGGGGCATGTTTTTGAAAACCTTTGCGTCCGCGACTTGAAAATTTATTGTTCTACCTTTGGCGCAAATCTCTTTTTCTACCATGATTCAACTGGGCTTGAAACAGATTGCGTAATAGTAGACCCGCAAGGAAAATGGGGGCTCATTGAAATCAAACTGCCCGCCGCAGAGATTGAAGCTGGGGTTGCCGCCTTAAATAAGGTCGAAGAAAAAATCTATAAGACACAAATTGGAGACCCTAGTTTCAAAATGGTTATCACAGGTTCTGGCTATTCAAGAGTGCGCCCCGATGGCATTATCGTGTGCCCCATCACATGTTTGGCGCCTTAAAAGTCAACAACAGGTTAACCCAGCTTTACATGGAAAAAATTTATGTTAGACTATCTGCTAGACAAAAACGAGGCACTAGAAACAGACAAAAACTAGGACATGAAACTTAAGAAACTCATAGCACAGATTATCAAATTTGGCATTGTTGGCTTTATTGCATTTTGCATAGATTACGGAATCTTCCTAGTCCTGACCTATGCGTTTAATATTAGCTATCTTATTGCTGGAGCTATTGCTTTTATTGTATCCACAATCTTTAATTACATAGCCTCCATGCGATACGTCTTCCAGGGCAAAGAAACGCAAACGGCAATGCAGCAGTTCACCATCTTTGTTGTCCTAAGCCTCATCGGACTGGGGCTCAATCAGGTGTTTTTGTGGCTCTTTGTTGACACGTGTCATATCCCAGAATGGTTTGCAAAGCTCATCGCCACCGCCATTGTGATGGTTTATAACTTTGTCACTAGAAAATTCTTTCTTGAAGATCATAAAAAATAGCAGGGTGTTCGTCAAGAAAATTTTACTGAAGTCGTTTTCTGTTTTGGTCGTAGACCTCATAAACGTAAAGTTCATACTGCTTGCGAGCCGTGCGCGCAGAAGAGTCCAAAATAAGACCGCATATCCAAAAAAGCACGCAAAGGACTGCGCAACCAACAGCCGCAATGGCTAGCGGCACATGCGATACGTAAGACGTCTGCACAAACTCAGCAATGACAGGAATTCCGCAGCAAAGCATTGCAATTAAAAAAATGATTGCCAAAAGGCCGAAAAAGCGCATGGGCTTGTATTCGCGGAAAAGCGCAGCTATAGTGCGCAGCACCAACATTCCATCGGACAATGTGTTAAGCTTGGATTCGGAACCTTCTGGTCTGTCGCGATACCCAATTGGAGATTGCACCACCTTAAACGCCTTGTCTAGACAATGTATAGACATCTCGGTTTCAACCTCAAAACCAGAAGAAACCACAGGATAGCTTTTTACGAACACGCGGCTAAACGCCCTATAACCTGTCATAATGTCAGTCAGCTTGGCATGATAAAGCTTGTTGATAAGCCAACGCACCAAATTGTTTCCAAGCCCGTGGAATGCCCGCTTGTTTTCTTCTCCATATGTCCCGTTTGTAAGCCTGTCTCCTATGACCATATCTGCTCTACCAGCACTAATGGCTTCAATCATGGGGTGAACGTCTTCTGCTGGATATGTGTCATCCCCATCGACTAAAACATAGCAGTCTGCCTCTACCTCACGAAACATCTGACGTATGACATTGCCCTTGCCTTGGCGCTGTTCATAGCGAACAATAGCACCGTGATCTTTGGCAATTTGTGCAGTTTTATCAGTCGAATTGTTGTCGTAGACATAAATATCTGCATCTGGCAGCTCTTTTTTAAAGTCGTCTACCACCTTGCCAACAGTGATTTCTTCGTTATAACAAGGTATCAAAACTGCTGTTTTCATGCTTTTGCACAAGCCTTTCACTCAAACTTTTTTAGTCTATTGGGTTTTGAGACCGCAATAAGCCATCTTTGGTGGCTTGGAGCGCAATATTGGAACCACAATAAGCCATCTTTGGTGGCTTGGAGCGCGGCAAAAATTTATCGTTTTTGGTCTAGAATTTTGCCGCAATCCTAAATAGCCTTTTTGCCGCAATCCCGTAATTATGGCAAAATTTGCGCCGCAATCTTAGACAGAATTTCCACCGCAGCCCCAAATGTTTTGTACAATTATAAACTTTAATGTACCCACTCGCAATGAACTTTAATGTATCC
>CAVEKR010000166.1:0-3506 GCA_963616365.1 Bacteroidaceae bacterium | reverse complement strand
CTCTTTAGCTGTAACAGGCATCTTAGCTGCAGCAGGTGCTTTGATTGAAGTGGATGTTTTTGTATCAGGGCTGAGCAATTTGTGCACCTTCACTGCTGCTTGCTTTATTGCCATCACTGTCGGCGGCGCTGCTTATTTTGCTGTCATTATTGTTAATGGCGCTGTTTGTTTTTCCGTTGTTGCTAGCGCTGTTATTGTTGCTTGTTATGTTATTGGTATTGCACGCAGGGAGCACGCCATGAAATAAATCCTCTTTATCATTATTTGCTTTGCGTTTAGTTTTGCGCCCCTTAAACATTGCTCCAAAGGCAGCTATGCACATTCCAACAACTAGCAGGGCAAAGCCCACCCACACAAAGCTGATAAGCGGATTTATGCGCACGTTCATGCTTAGCGCGCCATCGTCATTTACGCCTTGGTAGACGACGAACAAATCGTGCGTTGGAAAGGACAACGTTGCGACATTCAATTTTTGCTGCTCCGTCTTCATAGAAAGTTGGACATTTGGGCTCACCTGTCCCAAATAATTGTCCCCTTTGTAGACGTCAAAAGCAACGTTGTAAAAAACAGATGTGCCAGAATGATACCCAGTAACAGAATTTGAAACATACTTGAGCGTGTAATCTTGGATTTGTATAACATCTGTTGACGTGTTGGTTTCTTCGTCGTAAGAAACGTATTGGGTAACTTGGCTGACATACATGGAAGATCCAATAAGACCTACAAGGATTATTCCTAAGGCGGTGTGCGTTAAAAAACCTCCAAAGCGCGCTGGCTGTTTTGTGATTGTGCAGAAAAACGCACGTATTATGGATGGCTTTTTGTTCTGTGTGGACTTGGCGGGCTGCTGTTTTGCGTCGTCGCCTGTAACTTTTTCTTGCGCAGCATTTGTAGCTTGTTCAGCGTTGGTGGGTTGCGCGGCGTTGGTGGGTTGCGCAGCGTTTGTGTGTGATTTTGCGCCCTTTTCTCGCATGGCATTTATAGTGCGACCAAGCATGAATAGCGAATTGAAAAACACCAAAGATGCAACAAGAAAGCCAAAAAGAGCAAGGCCATTATAATACCAAGCTGGTCCTTCACTCAAAAGTTCGCTAGCACTTGTTCCACCAGCATCAATTATGGAATTGTAGCTTGGCAAAAGATAATTTGCCCAATAAATTGCAAGCACTATAAACAAAATTACAGCGCATAAGGCTGGAATACGAGCTTGACGCCAAAATTTAGAGCGCAGGGTTTTTCCCCAGCTTAATAAGGGGCAACACGATAAAATAAGCAGATAAATCATGCCGAGCGGTCGTGCTATTGCATTGTATGTTCCAGTACTAACTGTGCTGCCTCCAAATGGCAAAAAGCTAGGCAGTGCAGGAGAAATTGTCAAGTACGCTATCAAAATAGCAGATACCAACATGATGACATTATTAAAGTAATACGCCCCTTCTTTTGTTAGCAGGCTTTCTACTTTATCTGTCTCGTTTACGCCAGAAGAAAAACTTTTCCATCGAATTATTAAGCCTATTATGCCAGCTAATATACTTATAACTATCAAAGCTGCAAACAGTACAAAAGAAACGGTATTGCCTTCAAATGAATGGACTGATTGCACAATGCCAGAACGAGAAATAAATGTTCCAACAATAACAAAGGCAAAAGTTATGCAAGCGCACATGATAGCCCAACGCTTAAATGCACCGCGCTGCCTGCATACTGTCATGCTATGAATTAAGGTTAGCCCTACAAGCCATGAAAGCAGACTTGCATTTTCTACAGCATCCCAGCCCCAATAGCCGCCCCAGCCTAGTACAACATAAGCCCACACGCTGCCAAGACCAATTCCTATGCTTAAAAATAACCAAGAAAACAATGCATAAGGGCGTGCGTGGCTTGCCCATTTAACGCTGGGGTCATTGACAATAAGGGCTGCAATTGCAAATGCAAATGGAATAGTAAAGCCAGCATAGCCAATAAATAATGTTGGCGGATGTATTGCCATAGCCCAATGCTCAAGCAGCTGGTTCATTCCAAGTGCGCTAGCAGCGCTTGTTAAAGTGCCATCGCTTGAAAAATAGTTATCAGGCGTAACAATAAAGGGCATATTGTCTTCTGAAAATAATAGTACAGATACAAATGCTGTCAGTACGAGTTCAGATACTAGCAAAGCTGCCGAGTTAAGGCGTGCAGCTTTTTTTAAATTGCTTGCAGCTACAACAGAATTGAACACACTTATTAGCCATGCCCAAAATAAAAGAGAACCTTCTCGTCCTGCCCAAAGACCAGATAGTTTATAGAGCCAGCTCAAAGAGCTAGATGTATCAGTATGCTGCTGCAATACATATTCTATTGTGTAGTCTCCAACAAAAAAGCAATAGACCAAAACAGCGCAACAGACTGTAAGGGCTGCGCATGTTAAAAAGGTAGCAACATGACCTGCCCAAGAAAGAGATTCTGAAGCTCCTGAAAACTCTAGGGGTTTTGATGGAAGTGCTTTTTGCTTTTCTTGCGCTCGCGCTGGCTGCTCTGTTTGTTGCTCTAGATGCGCTGGGTGCTCTTCTTGTTCTAGGTGCGCTGGCGGTTCTGGGTGTGCTTGCGCTGGCTGCTTTTCTTGCTCTTGTTGTTCTAGCTTTTCTTGCTCGGGCTTTTGCACCCCTTGCGCTGCTTTTTGATTGTGCCACCCAAGCTTTTGCTTTTTTAACTTGTGCTCATTCTTTTTTGCTAGAAGTTCTGCAGCGAGCAAACATACAACTGAAACGCTCGCTCCTACAAAAGCTATTAAAAGTCCAATCAATCCAATTGTTGACATATTTGCCTTTCCTTTTATCTTTTCTTTTCTATATGCAAACGGTCTTTTTCATAACTATTAGGCAAGTTTACCTATTTAGCAAGCGCAACATCCGTTGCATAAAACTTGCCATCTTCATTTAAGCTACCCGTTACTACCACTTCAGAATTTGCAGTAATATCTGCAGGCATAGCCCCTGTATAACAAACAGACAGATAATTATTTTCTGCTTCTTGTGAGCCTGCTTGTGCGCTCGTTTTGCCCTCTTGTGAGCCTGCTTGTGCGCCCTCTTGTGCACTCGCTTTGCCCATGTCATACAAGGTAAACCTAACATCAGATTCAATGGAATTTAGGCCATCATCACTTATCATTGCAGATACTTTTACTGTCTTTCCATAAACCTTCGAGCCGTACTCAAAAAGCTGGTCAATCGTCAAAGCATTGGTATTACTCTCATATTTTGATGGGCACTTTGTAACTATTGGTTCAGTAGTTTGCAAAACACCCGAATCATCAATTTTGCCTGTGCATATAGCTGTAACATCGTTTCCAAAAGTAGAAGAAACGCTGCTTTCGCTCCTTACACGCAATTGCTCGTTTGAATTTGAGTCTTTGTCATAAATGCTAAATGTAAGCACATTATTATTTATTTCATACGAATCTTGTACAACGTTTCCGCTCACTTGAATTTTTTGACCTGTAAAATTGCCGCTAGCAGCTTGTGCAACAG
>CAVEKR010000165.1:3135-3521 GCA_963616365.1 Bacteroidaceae bacterium | reverse complement strand
GCCAGAGGCTGCTTGGGAATATGGAGATCAGATTGAGTTGCCAAAAGAGCGCAACATGGAGTTTTTGCAGCAAATTGAGCGTTGGAGGTGTGAGGCGCTTAGGTCTTAAGTCGTTTGAAAAGTAAAGGAGTCAAGTATGAAAAAGTTGGTAAAAGAGGAGCTAACAGAAGGGACATGTTTACAAAGCCGCCAACGGGTGTGGAAAAGCCGCCGTCAGGCGGGGAGAGGTCGCTGCCGTGTGTGGCGTTCGTCAAGAAAAAAATGGGCAAAGATTGCAGTATTTGCATTTAGCGTTATGTGCGCAGCAGGGCTTATAACAGGCGCTGTTCAGGCGGCTCTTGCTGCATCAACCGTGAATTTGACCATTGAGGTTGCCTATGATCAAA
>CAVEKR010000165.1:0-3046 GCA_963616365.1 Bacteroidaceae bacterium | reverse complement strand
GATCAAAATACACTATACCGAGCAAACTTGCCAATTATAAATGGGAATACGGTTTAGAAAAAACGGCAATGTTGCGTGCCAAAGAAATTGCTGTAAGTTATTCGCATACACGCCCCAACGGCGGAAACTGCTATTCTGCTTATTCAGAAGGGGGAGCATCCACTTCAGGTTATCGTGGTGAGAGCATTGCTGCTGGTCAAACAAGCGTTGAAGCTGTTGTGACGTCATGGGCTGAGGCAGATGAGCCTTATGAAGACCAAGGGCATAGGCGTAATATGCTAGGTGGTATTTCAGAGACAAATGGTACTGTTACCTTAGGTAAATTTGTATATATTGGAATTGCGCATGTCAAGTACCAAGGAATTGACTATTGGGTGCAGGAATTTGGCAGTCAAGCAGGCAGCGTTAGTTCTTTGGCGGTGGATAATAGTACAAAAAGTGTAAGCGTGACAGTTGCTTCTTCTAATATATCTGATAGGGCTTTAACAGCAACGCCAAGTTCAATGAGCATGTCTGTTGGAGAAAGCAAAGACGTGCCGCAGGTGTCGGCAACTGTAAAAGTCGCGGGTTTTTGGAGCTATAAGACAAGTACTGTTGCCTTAAAGCTGTCTTCTATAACGTGGACAAGCGCAAATACTTCTATTGCATCTGTTTCAAGTGGCAAGGTTGTTGGTAATAGTGTTGGTTCTACAAGCGTGAGTACGAGTGCTTCTGTTGCAGGGCAAACAATAAAGTCAAGTGTGCCCGTTGAGGTTGTTGATTATGATTTAACACATGCAACTATTACTTTGGATTCAGATGTTTATACCTACACTGGCAAAGAGATAAAGCCGACTGTTACTATTACAGCTGGCACAAAAACACTTGTTGAAAACACTGATTTTACTGTGTTGTATGAAAACAACATTAATGCAGCTAAAGCAGATGCTGGAGATAGTGCTCCAGTTGCACACATTACAGGAAAGGGTCAATATAGTGGTAGTACTTCTGTGACTTTTACCATTGGTCGTAAGGCTATATATGAGGGAGAAAAGTCATATAGCTTTGTCGAACCATATAAATTTACTTATGATGGAACAAAACATACTCCACGTGTTTCGTTTACTTTAGATGGAATTAAGTTGGAGTACGGTGTTGATTATGGTATTTCGTGCTCAAATAATGTTGATGTTGGATGTGTTAAAAACTTACAGGTTGTAGGAACGGGCAATTATATAGCAGCTTATTTTATAACTGACACTTCAGAATGCACGATTTCTGCAGCTGAACTTTCTGAGACAGAAGTTGTACTTGATAATGACTCTTATGTTTATGATGGAACAGAGAAAAAGCCGGGCGTTATAGTAAAAATGAACGGTAATGTTTTGCCTACAAGTGATTATGATGTTACTTATAACGATAATGTTAATGCGGGTCAGGCAAGCGTTACTATTTTGCCTAAAAGCGATAATGTAGTTGGTTCTAAAACTGTTTACTTTACTATAAACCCAGCTAGTATAAGCAACAATACGCTTGTAGTAAATCCAAGTTCTGCTACATATGCTCCAGATCTTGAAGCTCCAACTGTGAGTATTGAAGGATACACAGCAGGCATTGATTATGATGTTGTATGGAAAAACGAGGCAGGTAAAGAAGTCTCAACGCTAGAAGGTGCAAATGCAGGCACATATACTGCTATTGCAATTGGCAAGGGAAATTATACAGATAGCGTTCAGGCAAATTATACGATTGACAAAGCAGATATTAATGTAGCAACCATTGATGAGATTGCATCTCAAACCTATACAGGTTCTCCCATTACCCCAGCTATAAGTGTGCATAATGGTCAAATAGAGCTCATTGAGGGCACAGATTATACGTATACGTTTGAAAATAATACAAATGCATGTGCTGCGGATGCTGCTGCTGGTGTTGCTGGTGCTGCGGGTGCTGCGGGTGCTGCTGGCGCTGCTGGCGCTGCTGGTGCTGCTGGTGCTGCGGGTGCTGCTGGCGCTGCTGGTGCTGCTGGTGCTGCGGGTGCTGCTGGCGCTGCTGGTGCTGCTGGTGCTGCGGGTGCTGCTGGCGCTGCTGGTGCTGCTGGTGCTGCGGGTGCTGCTGGCGCTGCTGGTGCTGCTGGTGCTGCGGGTGCTGCTGGCGCTGCTGGTGCTGCGGGTGCTGTGCCAACTGTAAATGTGGAGGGCATGGGCAATTATAAAGGGACTATGACTGCAACCTTTACTATCTTAAAGGCAAATATTGAACAAGCAACGGCAAAGCCTATATCTGCGCAGGTGTATACTGGTCAGCCATTTTATCCTGACCCTGTTTTAGAGTTTAATGGCATAACACTTTCAAAAGATATTGATTATAGAACCGTATTATATGAAAACAATATCGAGGTCGGTCAAGCTACTATCACCATAAACGGCTTGGCTCCAAATTTTGAAGGAGAGAAAAAGGTTTCTTTTAATATTGTTTCGGCTTCTGATCCTGACCCTGATCCGACGCCCGACCCTGACCCTAGTCCTTCGCCGAGCCCTGACCCTTCGCCAACGCCTGATTCTGATTCTGATTTGACGCCTGAATCAAGCGTATGGAAGCGTCTTAAAGGAGGCACTGCTCTAACTACAATGAAGACCATTGTTAATGAGGGCTGGGAGACTTCTGATTATGCCATTATAGCTACAAGCAAAGGCTATCACGATGCGTTATCTGCCAGCAGCTTGGCTGGTTTGTTGGGTGCTCCTGTAATGCTTACAGATCCAAAAAGTTTATCAAGTGCAACAAAGAACTTAATCACTTCAAAGCAGGTCAAGAGGGTAATTATTGTAGGTGGAGAAAAGGCAGTTTCTTCAAAAGTGTATTCGCAAATTGGGGCACTTGGCATTTGGGTTAAACGCGTGGCAGGAGGCACTGCTGCAACCACTGCCCGCAAGGTTTATGCAGAAGGTCTTAAATATGGCAGCTGGGGCACAGATGCAATTTTGGCAACGTGCAAAACTTATCAAGACGCACTATCAATCGCACCTTACGCCTATGCCAAAAAAGCTCCTATCTTTTTGACTGA
>CAVEKR010000164.1:0-3528 GCA_963616365.1 Bacteroidaceae bacterium | reverse complement strand
CAGGTTGTTTGCCAAGCTAAAAGCTGCAGATAAAACAGTGTGTCCTAGGGCAAAAGCCATGGCCCAAGTGCGAATAAAACCTGTTATGCGCGAGACCAAGGTAAGACCAGACATCATGGCAGTCGATTTTGCAACCTGCTTGACCTGCTGGCTTGGGGCTTTTGGGCCTGCGCCCTTTGAGGCATCCTTTACCTGATCCTGCGCCTGCTTCTGCGAGTTTGTGGGCTGGTCTACCTGCAGGTTTACAGTTTTTGGAACGCCCTTTACTTGAGAGTCTACAACTCCCCCAACCCACGCTTGCGAATCAGCAGCCTGCTTTACCTCTGCAGCCTGTTTTACCTGCGAACCAGTATCTTTTTGTGAACTATTTTTTGACATGCAGACATTGTACGCCAAACCTGCTCTTCAAAAAAGAATGTTGGCAAATAGCACTAAAAAGCTATTTTTTAACAGCAATGCGCCCTCTAAAAGTGCGATATATCAAAATGTGATACACCAAAACAAGTGGTATACCAATACATGCAACAATGCTCATGACGCTTAAGGTAAGCTCGCTGCTTGCGGCCGTTGCAATAGAGATAGTAGGTCCAGCTCCACTAGATATAACAAAGTCTGGAAACATCGTTGCAGCAAAAAGCACAATAATTCCTACACAAAATAGAGAGCCTCCAGCAAAACCTAAAAAGTCGTTGCCACGGCCTCCACCCATAAAAGCAGCAACAATGCCAGCTACAACTAAAAATAGACCTACCATCTTAAATATAAGCGGTATTCCTGCGCCCAAAACAAAATCTTGCATTGCAAGGGCAACAAAAGAAGTTGCAGCAAAAAGCAAGACAACAACAATCTGCATGATAAGACGGGTAAAGCGAGCACGTTTTTGCAACTCGGTGCCACACTCGATTTTTAGTGCCAACCAAGCAGAACCTTGCATCAAAATAGTAGCTAGTCCAAATACCCCACATAAAAGAGGAAACGGCTTTAAAAGTGCCAAAAAGCCACCAGTGTAATTGCCATTTGCATCAAGTTCAACACCTTGCAGGCAATTTCCCAAAGCAACTCCAAACAAAAGTGCAGGTAGCAAGCTGCCTACAAAAAAGAACCAATCCCACACTTTTCTGAATTTGATGTCATGCATTCTAAATTCTAATGCAATAGCGCGCATAATCAAACCAAATAACACCAGCATAATAGCTAAATAAAAACCAGAAAACACGCAAGCATACACAGGAGCAAAAGCTGCAAATAAAGCACCACCTGCTGTGAGCAGCCATACCTCGTTTCCATCCCATACAGGACCTATTGCTCTTACTAAGGCACGCTTTTCTGCCTCTGTCTTTGTAAGAAACGGGCTTAAAACGCCTGCCCCCAAATCAAAGCCATCTAAGATGTAATAAATAGCTATCAGCAAGGCGATGAGTACAAACCATACAATTCCTAATGTTGTCATTTCTCATCCCCTTTTTTCTCGGTATCATATTGATTTGTATTATCTTGAACTTTTCGATGCGTCTCTTTAGCTGCATGAACATTATTTAAAGCCTCTTGGGCTTGATCTGCAAGACGCTCTTCAGAAGGCTTCAATTCAAGCTCCTTAGCAGCAGCCTTCATCTTAAGCTTTTCTTCGTCAGGAATATTTGGGTTAGCTGGGTCGTCTTCGTTAAACTCGTCTTCATCAAAGTCGTATTCGCTAAGTTCGCCTTTGTCAAAGCTGCCATCATCAAAGGCATCTTCTTCAAAGTCATCGTCACTAGCAAGGTATTCGCCCTCATTATCGAGTGCGTCCTCACCAGACGGGTGTTCGCCATTATTATCGAGTTCATCAACTGTATCTTCTGCATGTTTTCGAGCATTTTTACCCATAGCCAGCTCTTGGCGGAGCCTTGCGTCGTTTTCTTTCACCGCGGCGATGTTTCTTTGGACTTGCTTTTTGCTCACGTGCGCAATAGGGGTGTTCTCCCCCGACAAGTCGACGCGCTTTTTTGGACCTTCGTGCACAAATTTAGTGAACAGGCGCACAAACGCCACAACAATGATTGCATACAAAATGATGAACAATAAAAGCGTTATAAGGATTTGAGCTGCAGGAACTGCTTGGCTATAGGCTTCTGCCGTTTTGAGCTCTCCATAGACTATCCAAGGCTGTCTGCCAAATTCTGCCGTAAGCCAGCCTGTCATTATGGCGATAAAAGGAGCAATCCACACCCAGCGCAAAAATTGTAAAAGCGCGCGCGGCGTCGTGCCTTTTTTCTTGAATGTAACTATTAGAGCAGCAATAAGGCCTAGGGCGATTATTCCCATCATGATAATCATAAAGTGATAGCTCACAAAAGTTGCCTGCACAATATTGCTTGAAGGAGTACTGCCAGGGGCTGCTGCTTCTAAGTCGTCAAGTCCAAGATACTCTTTTGAAGAATCTCCTGAAGCCAAAAAGCTCGTAAGCCCTGGAATAGATGGGCCTACTACCTCTTTATTTTGCGTGTCCACAAAACCAAACAAAGTCATGTTAGAGGGTTGCGTTTTGTATTGACCCTCCATTGCGGCAAGCTTGCTGGGCTGGTGTTCTGCTACGACGCTTGCTTGCATATGAGAAGCAGGCATCATACACACAACAGCAATGAGAGCAACAATACTTCCAACGTAGAAAGCTTTTCTGCTAAAGTCCTCATGTTGATTTTGCAGCTTATAAAAGGATGCAATGCCAATTAACACAAAGGCGCCCATAATGATGAGGGCAAGCACGGTGTGCAAGTATGTAGGAATAGTCTGCGGGTTAAAAGCGGCAGCAAAAAAGTCTGTGAGCTGGGCTTTTCCTGTCGTGGCATTGACCACATATCCAGAAGGTGTTTGCATCCAAGAGTTTGCAATCAAAATCCAAAGCGCAGAAAGCAAAGATCCGCACCACACAAGCCATGCGCTGACGGTATAAAAAGTCTTGCTTACCTTGCCTACTCCAAAAATCAAAACGCCCAAAAACACCGACTCCAAAAAGAAGGCAAAAAGAGCCTCTGCTGCCAGCGGAGCTCCAAAAATATCTCCCACAAACCTGGAATAATCAGCCCAATTAGTGCCAAAGCTAAACTCCATGGTAATGCCTGTTGCAAGACCGCAAACAAAAACAAGTGTAAAAAGCTTTACCAAAAATGAGGCCTGACGTGCATGTTCTGGGTTTCCGCTGCGTTTTGCACGCGTGATAAAAATGGCCATAAAAAGCCCCAGCCCCACAGAAAGGGGCACGAAAATAAAATGTATGAGCACGGCAAATGTAAATTGCGCGCGCGATAAAAATACAGGATCAAATAAATCCACACTTAACTCCTTAAAAAACGAGCACACGCAAAAATGCTTAAGCGCATACTTTCAAGATATTATACAGCTTGTGAAGAAACTATGAAGGATAAATTTTGATTGAAACGAAGTCGTTGAAATTGGAGCGAAGCGACAATTTCAACTAACGTCACCTGTTGAATTTCGAGCGCAGCGACAATTTCAACTAACGTCACCTGTTGAATTTCGAGCGTAGCGACA
>CAVEKR010000163.1:0-3556 GCA_963616365.1 Bacteroidaceae bacterium | reverse complement strand
TGATAAAGCACACCTTATTGCTATCAGAGCCAAAGACCTGCTCAGGCGTGCTCACGTCGTTTGCAACAATCATGTCGACGTTTTTGGCGATAAGCTTTTTTTGGGCGTTTTCTATCAGGTTTTGAGTTTCTGCAGCAAAGGCAATGCAAAAACGAGAGCCTTTATGTGCGCAAAGACTTGCTGCAATGTCTGGATTTTCCGTAAGCGGTAGGTTGAATGTTGCTTTGCTGTTTGAGTTGCTGGTCGTGTGGTGTTCGTCACCTAAACTATCATGCTTAATTTTTTGCGTCTGCAAATCGGCGGCACGCCAATCGCTAACGGCGGCGCTAAAAATTGCCGCATCAGCCGTTGAGAAAGGCTCTTTGCAAGCCTCATACATTTGCAGGGCGCTTTGCACCTGAATGACGTTGACACCAGCGGGTGGCTCTAGCTGGCATGGGCCTGTTATGAGGCTGACCTTTGCGCCGCGCAAAGCAGCGCAGGCAGCCAGCGCGTATCCCATTTTTCCAGAAGATTCATTTGACAAAAAGCGGACCGGATCAATTTGCTCCTTGGTCGGCCCTGCCGTAATAAGAATGTGTCTACCAGCCAAATCTTGCTTGTTTCCCATTTGGAGCGTAAACAAAATTGCATCTGTAATTTGCTTGACAGACGCAAGCTTTCCTTGGCCGCTATCCCCGCAGGCAAGCAGCCCAGTGGCAGGCTCTATGATTTGTGCGCCGCGCACTTTTAAGGTCTCGATGTTTTGTTGGGTGGCTGGGTGTTGCCACATGTGCACGTTCATTGCAGGGGCAATCAAAAGCGGAGCGGTGCAGGCAAGAGCAGCAGAGCTTACCAAATTGTCTGCAATCCCGCAGGCAAGTTTTGCCAGCGTGTTTGCCGTGCAAGGGGCGATTACATATAGGTCTGCGTTTTGCGCATATTCAATGTGAGGGATCGGGTGTTCGTCATTAAACACCTGCGTAGAGACCTTGTTTCCTGTAAGCGCAGCAAAAGTATCTGCTCCAATAAATTTTTGAGCAGAAGCTGTCATGAGAACTTTTATCTCAACGTCTGGCAGCTGCTTTTGCAGGCAGCGCACAAGCTCAGCTGCCTTATAAGCTGCAATGCAACCAGTTATTCCTAAAAGAATTTTTTTGCTCATAAATTTTGCCTTTAATACTTAAGAAACGTTTGCCGCAAATACTAACGCCCGCTTGCTGCAAAAAAAGACATCGCGGTGACTTTTCACTAAAAGTTACTCGCCATCAAGCGATGACAATTAGGGCACTCACTCAAGCCCTCAGCTGCCTTAATGGTGCTTAGCTGCACGCCAGAAAATGTGGTGTGGCACGCCGAACAATAGTCGTTTTCGACATGCGCAATCCCTACCCCGTTTTTTTCTTCGCACAGATGGTCATAAGCGTTCAAAATCACACTAGAGACCTGCTTTACAAGACCCGCACGCTCCAACTCAAGCTCTTTTTGCTGCTGTTTTAGCTTGCCGGCCTTTTTCTTAAACTCCTGCGTAAGCTTTTCTTCTTTTTCATCCACAGAAGAAAGCATTGCTGCCACCTCGTCTGCCAAATTGTCAATTTTAATCTGGCGCTCCAACAGCTCTTCTTGCTCCTTTGCGTTTTCTTGCTGACGCTTTGTCTGACCTTGCATTTCTTTGGTAATAGAACCAACTATGCGGTGGTCTTTTGACCCATCGAGCTTTTTTTGCAAAGAATTTATCTGCTCGATGAGCTTTTCTTCTTCTGTCTGCAAGCGCGACAGTTTTTCTTCTGTATCATCTGCCAGAGAGATAACGCTGTCTTGCTTGCCTTTAATCTCTTTGCGCTTTTTTCTGCAAGCAGCAATCTTTGGGATTTCTGGAATGTCGTTTAGCTGGGCATTTATGCGAATAAGTTCTATGTCAATCTCTTGAATTTTAAGAAGCGCTTTGACTTCTTCATCTGTTGCTTTAAATTTGTGCATAAATACTTCCTGCCTTGTTTTTATAATTTTTTTGACGAACACCCTGCTACTTTTGGCGTGCTCTCAATGCTTTTTTCAGTGTACTCTTTTGCGTTGCTTTTTTTGGCGCGCTTCCTTATATTTTGACGAACACCCTGCTACAAATAGGCATCCTAAAAATAAGCAAACGCTAGTGTGGTGTTCGCCATTATATATAGCGCCACCACGCAAGGGCACGCCATATTATAAATTTTCAATACACATCATGTGCAATTTACAAATAGCGCATTTATCAATAAAATAGCAGCTACATATCGGAGGACGCGCTGCCAACTAGCGCTAGACTTGCCACCAAACGGGGCTTTTTTGTCTGATAATATGTAGCTGCGTCTTCTCATTATACCCGTAACTTGACAGTTCCGTGTGCAAAACTTTTGTTAAAGGCAATTCCGAAACATCGTGCCCAAGTTCTATGATATTGATGTTTTCATACACGTCTAACGCGCTATGGTAGCTGGTCTCTCCCACAATAACACAGTCAATTTGCGCAGAGATTGCAGCCATAAACGCATCCACATCTCGCCACGAGCCATTAAGATATGCGCAGGTTTTGGACTTGTTTTCTGGGGCGCCCCATACACGAGCGTGCCCGCCAAGAGCGTCATTGCAAATTGATGCCAGCTGATTTAGGCTTGTTGGCGCGGGCAGCTCAAGTATTGCGCCAAAGCCTGTTCCTGCAGCTGAACGCTTGTGGTCAAGCAGGTACTCAAAATTGCTTTTGCACTCACATTTGAGCGCTTGACCAAATTGTTCGCGAGCCAAAACGCTACGGTCAAGGTTTGTGTGCATGTTAATAACCGCAAGTCCCCTTTTGGCTGCCTCAAAAATCGCCTGCCCGCAGCCTCGCGTGCTTGCCTGATTTGCAGGTCCCAGCTCTTTTGGACCTTGTCCGATGTATGCGGGGTGGTGGATAACCAACACATTGCAGCCAAGCTCTATAGCTGCTTGAACTGTGCTTATAGTAAAATCGAGCGCTATTGCAATTGAAGAAATTGGCGCTTCTCTATCTCCAACTATCAAACCGCAGCTATCCCATTTTTCCATGTCAGCCCGCGGAAACGACGCAAACAGCGCCTGCTCAAGGTCGTCGACGTTTTGCGGAACAGAAAGCTGATAATGTTGAGCCTGTTTTACTTGCATTTTCTTGCCTTTCAAATTTTACGTGGGTTAATGCAGGTTGCCCTCCGCAGGTCTCCCGCATTAGTGTGTTAATACAGATTGCCCTCTGTGGGCTGCACGCATTAAATTTCCTTTTCAATTTCTTTTCGTTGCTTAAAGCTTGGACTTCCTTGTCAAAACTTGCCAAGTCGTGCCTAAAATTTCTAGTCCGTCTATTTTAGCACCACAAAAGCTCAATGCAGACACAATTTATAGGCGTCTCTTAGGATGCTTTAATACTTAATAAGCATGCCCCCACGTGTGCTTTAAGCGTTTTTATTGGCGAACACCCGCATAGCAGTCAGGTCTGACCCTAATGTTTGAGGTGCTGCGGAAACTTATCGCAAGCGCGCTGCCCACCCTTTAACGCGCAGGTAGCTAAGCATAGACTGTTACAAGG
>CAVEKR010000162.1:0-3565 GCA_963616365.1 Bacteroidaceae bacterium | reverse complement strand
GGGTAAAAAGGAACGCGACGCGCGTCAGGGAGGTTTTGAGGGTGTATTCTCGGTATGTCGCATCGCAGGGCAAAATTTCTAAGATGCTGGCTGATTTTAGCGGGGCAGACGTGGGCATTTCTGATTTGACCTTGAGGACTTATCTTGATGCGCTGGCAAATATGTTCGTCATAGAGGAACTGCAGGCGTGGAACCCGAACTTGCGCTCCAAAACGGCTGTTCGCACGACCCCTGTTCGGCATTTTACCGACCCCTCAATTGCTGTGGCTGCGCTTGGCTCTAATCCAGCGGGTTTGATGAAAGACCTTGAGACGTTTGGGCTGCTTTTTGAATCGCTGTGCGTGCGCGACCTGCGCATATATTGCGACGCGCTCGACGGGTTTGTGTCGCATTATCGCGATTCAAACGGGTTGGAGTGCGACGCGGTGCTTCACCTGCGCAACGGCGATTATGCTCTTGTCGAAATTAAGCTCGGCGGGAGCAAAAACATAGAAGAAGGCGCGCGCAATCTAAAAAAGCTTTCAAGCATTATCAACACCAAGGAGCAGGGCAAACCCAGTTTTTTGATGGTCGTCGTCGGCGTTGGGGACCTTGCCTACACAAGAAAAGACGGCGTCTACGTCGTGCCAATCAAAACGCTTGGTCCTTAAATGCTGACCTTGAACTTTGATTCCTAAATGCTACCCTTTGCTTCTTTGCATTAGCTATTGTTTACGCTGCCTCTTATATTATCTCGATAAGGTCAGGTTTTATGTTGTTTAAGAACCAATCATCTTTGAAACGGTCGTTTTTGAACCAATCGTTTTGGCTGCTGGCGTCTTTGGGTTTGTGACAGCTGCCCTTACTGTTATTAATGCTGTCATTAAAATAGACCTTAAGGTCAATTTCACTGTATTTGTTAGGCGGATACATTCCTCTCAACTCCGCCTTCCACTCCCTTGCTTTTCTGATGTTTTGAGCCGTTTTTTCTGCATTTACGAACGCCACAATGTCAACGTCGCTGTCATAGTTTTCCTGCTGCTTTGCGCTAGAGCCAAAAAGATAGTATTTCGCATCTTCAAACGGCTTTTGCGAAGCGATAAAATAATCAAGTGAATTTTGTTGTCTGAGCAGCATTTTTTCTAATCCTTGTCAAGTTGGTTGCCTGTGCCTGCTGGTTGCTTGCATTTGCCTGTGTTAGGCGCTAGCTTGCTGGGCGTTTGCGTTGAGGCCTTGCTTGCTTGCGCTTGCGTCCGCCTATGCTGGTTGTCTGCACTTGGCCTGCAAGCCCGTAATTGTGAAACTACAGTTGCGAACCTGCAAGCTTTCCGCAAATCAGCAAATCCATTATGGCACAAACCGTCTACCTTGTCTATTGTACTTTTGCGTTTTTCTTGCTTGTCGTTTTATATGTTGGCAAACACCTTGTTGGCTATTGCTTATTATATTGGCGAACACCCCACTGGCTTCTGGCGGAACAAAGGTGTCAGACCCCATTGTTCGTGAGACCCCGTTGTTCGTGCAGGTAAAAGTATGAGGGGCAATAGTGGCAGACCCTAGATTCAACCCTCTTGTAATTTTGTTGCAATGAGTGTGGTGTTCGCCATTAAAAGCAGAAGGGCGTTTGGCAACATGGGAACTAGAAACGATAGTCAAAAAATTAACGTACAGTTAAATATTATGCTTGCATTCTATGCTAAAATTCTTGAAGCTGGTTGTTCACAGGTCTTATTTAGCAGACCTTGTTTAGCAAGGCTTGCTTAGCAGACCCTGCTTAGCGGTTTTACTTATCAGTTCTTGCTTGGCAACTTATCAATTGATTGGAGTAGAAAATGCTGTCTATAGGCGATATAACATCAATAATTTCTAGCATAGCAATATTAATTGCCATTATTCAGTTGATACGTGAAGTCAAAGATCAAAATGTTTCCAATTTCTTCTATCTTCATGAGTATTTGTCGCAAGAAGTTTTTTCTGAAGCAAGAGTGCAGGTAAGAAAACATCTGTACAAAAAGGATTACGCGCTTTGGACTGATGAAGATAAACAATATGCAAATAGAGTATGCTCAAGTTATGATCAAGCTGGCATTTTAATTGATTCAAATATTTTGAACAAGAAGACTAAGGAAGCATTTCTTGGCTCTTCATGGGGTCAAAGTATTATTGACCAATACGAAACGCTCTTGCCTTATCTTGAAGATAAGCAAACACCACATCAAAGTGGAAAGCAGTTTTTTAAGCACTTTACCAGCTTATATGAAGAGACAAAGAGAATTCAAGGGTATTAAAGGGAGGCATAGGACAGCGCATGTGCTAGCACCAGGATGCGTTTAATATAGGACGGCGCAAAAAACAGCGGTCTAAAAGTGCACAGAGCGAGAGAACATTCAGCACAAAAACATGCAGAGCAAGAAAACACGCAGTACAGGAGATAGGGATATGTGTAAAATTGGAAATATTCGCAGCGGAGGGCAGACTGGCGTCGACAGGGCGGCGCTTGATTTTGCGCGCTCGAAAAACATTCCGATTAAGGGCTGGTGCCCGCGCGATGGCTGGGCAGAAGACAAAAACACGCCTCCTGGGATTTTGATTGACTATCCAGAGTTGAAAGAGACGCAGAGCAAAGACCCAGCGTATCGAACCGTCAAAAATGTCGAGGCGGCTGACGCAACCCTCATCATCTCCAACGCAAATTCCAATGGCACAGAGCTGACGCTGCAAACCGCTGCAAATATCCCAAAAAATTATTTCGTGTACAAAACGCACGCCGACGAAAACAACCTGATTAACTGGATAAACAATTTGCCCAGCGGTGCGGATCTGAATATCGCTGGTCCTCGGGAGAGCGAAAGCAAGGGGTGCTACGAAACAACGCTGTCGCTTTTGAACAGGGTTATTTGCTAGAAGGCGAGCGTTTTATTTGAGAATGTTTTTCTAGGGGCTGTTTTGCTAGGCGTTGTTAGAAGACAGGGGTTTTGCTTGAGATTGCTTTGCTTGAGGTTGCTAGAAAACGGGCGTTTTGCTTGAAGTTGCTTTGCTAAAGGCTGGCGAATGCCCTGTGGCGCAAATACCCTGCGACGATTGCAAATCAAAACAATGGCGAACGCCCCGTGTGGTAGCGATGCTTGTTTGGGCGAACGCCACGCTTAGTATAGCAAATGTCACGGTCGCTGTATGCAAAATAATAGTGAACACTTTGTTGGGTTTGAGTTCTTCGTTGCGCTTGCGCGTTTTAGCGTAGGCGCGTTTTTTGCGCCGTTTTTGAAATATGGGCCCCACTTCAGGTGGTGGTGGTGCGAGTTGTTGCAATTATAACTTTATAATGTTACAATTGCAGCACGAAAGTACTTAACAAGCACGTAAGTGCCAGAAAGATAAAAATATCGGCTTCGTAAGGTCAACAGAAGCTTGAAAGCATGAAATCGCTTAACAAGCATCGTAAGGCCAACAAAAGCACGACGCACAGAAACAATCAAGAAGCATGAAAGCATGAAAGCGCCCAACAGGCAAGAAAGCATAAAAGCAACCAATAAGCATGAAAGCATTAGACGCACTGAACATAATTAACGACGTTAGCGCCTCGCAA
>CAVEKR010000161.1:0-3595 GCA_963616365.1 Bacteroidaceae bacterium | reverse complement strand
AATTATGAGTGCAATATAGCAGCCTGTGGGTCGTTTAGCTGCTTGTTTTGCCATGCGCTCTGTTGCTGTCATTTGGTCCTTATAAACAGCGCACGCTTTTGGAAGTTTTGGCAGCGGCATTTTTTCAGTTTTATGCCAAGCTCCCTTGCTTTCAATAACGCGCTCAAGCTGTTTATTTGATAGGTTTACCTGCGGATGTTGCCCCTGTGCAATGCGCTCAAAAATCGCAATGGCAAACGGCTCAAAAATCTCTCGCTGCTCACTTGGGTATGCCAAAATGGCAACCTCGCAGGTGTAGATGTTTTTGGGGCGATTAAATATCACCAAAGATGGGCATATGTGAATGTCCCAGCCATCTTCATTGAGCTTTAATATGCGTTCTGCCAGCTCAGGCTCCAAAAAACCAGCTGCCATTTTGTCGGTCAAGGCAACAGTTACACGGGCGCGCTCCTTGCCGCGCGAGGTAACTCGCAGCTCAGCAATGTAGTCAAGCTCTCTGCCAATGACGCAATAATTTCCATCGAGCTTAATCTCGGTAGTATCATCGCTATGCTTGAGCGTTGTATATGTTCCAAAATAGAGGTTTTTTGAAGCCATAGTAAATCTTTTTAGCTAATGCGCTTACAAAAGCGGCGTGAGCAGCGCGTGGCGCGGTACTGCTGACTGCGGCTGCACTGCAGGCTACGCTTGCCAGCTGGGCGTTTGCCCGTAAAACCACTCGGGTGTTCACCATCCAAAACAGCAACCAAAACGCAAATACAAACGTTCGCTAAAGCGCACGCTTAAACAATGCGGGCAAATTTGCGCTTGCCAACCTGCAAGACAGCGCCTTTAATTTTGTCTGCTGCAATATGATAACTACCAGCGGCGATGAGCTCTCCGTTTAGTTTTACGCCGTTTTGATCAATCATGCGCCTGCCTTCTCCATTGCTTTGGACAAGGTTAGCCTCTGCCAACACGCGCGGCAAATAAACCCCGCCTTTATCTGCATCTTCTGTCAAGTCAACGCTTACTTCTGTCACGTCATCTGGAATCTCGTGATCTTTGAATTGCTTGTCAAAGGACTGCTCTGCAGCTTCGGCTGCTTGCCCATCGTAATAAATCGAGATAATCTCTCGCGCAAGGCGACGTTTTGCCTGATTAGGGTCAAGTTTTTCTGCAGCTAGGTCTGCTTCTATCTCATCCATCTCGTCAATAGAAAGAGCCGTTGCAAGACGATAATAACGCGGCATCAAAGTGTCAGGAATGCGCATGACCTTGCCAAACATATCTGCTGGCTCATCTGTAAGACCAATGTAGTTGCCATAGGACTTGCTCATTTTGCGAACACCGTCAATGCCTTCTAGCAGCGGCAATGTGAGCGCCACTTGAGGCTCCATTCCCTTTTTCTCCATGAGTTCTCTGCCAGCAAGCAAGTTAAAGAGCTGGTCGTTTCCGCCAAGCTCGACATCTGCCTTAATCATGACAGAATCATAAGCCTGCATTACAGGATACAAAAACTCATGAAGTGCAATTGGAATTTGACCTTGGTAGCGGTTGGTAAAGTCGTCTCGCTCTAATATGCGAGCAACTGTAAAGTGCGAACACAACTCCAAAAGCCCAGATAAATCAAGCTTGCAAATCCAGTCTGCGTTATGCGCGACCTCGGTTTTGTCCTTGTCCAAAATCTTCATGGCTTGATCCATGTATGTTTTGGCATTATCTGCAATCTCTTTAGATGTAAGCTGTGGACGCGTAGAGTTTCTGCCAGAAGGATCCCCAATTAAAGCTGTTCCATCTCCAATAATGAGAGTTACCTTGTGACCCAAATCTTGAAATTGGCGCAACTTTCTTAAAGGAACAGCATGTCCAATATGCAAGTCTGGACTGGTAGGATCCACTCCAAGCTTAATGTTGAGAGGCTTTTGGCGCTCCAGTTTTTTCTTTAGGTCATCTAAGGGCACAAGCTGGGCAGTTCCAGATTGAATAACGCGCAATTGTTCATCTACCGAAAGCATCTTTTTTTCTCAAACCTTTCTTTTTTTTCTTGAACGGAAACTTTCTTTCTAGTAAAAAGCTTTTCTTTTAAGGAGACTTTCTTTAGCAAAAGCCCTCTAAAAAGCTTTCAAACTTTCTTTCTAGTATGGAAAAGCGCCGCGCACAAATGAAGTGCACAACGCTTTCAAAAATCTGTTCTAGCGGCTAGAAAACGCCTGCTATTGCAGCATCGATGGGCTGCCTTGGGACGCGCAAAGCGCCCGCCTTAGCAGCTCTTTGGCGACCGCTGTCTTAGCGCCACTTTTACAGCAAGTTTACTTAAAGAGCAAAGTTTTCTTTACCCTCAAAGACCTCAAATGCCTCTTCTACATCATAATCTCCAAAAGTGATAGCAGAAATTGCACGGGTTAGGCGCACTGCCTCATCGAGGCTCTTTTGGTGAATGTTTCTGCCTGTTGCATTGCCACATGCACCACCAACATGAATTTGATCATATAAATCAGAGAGAAACTCTTTAGGATCTTTATTGGAGCCACCTGCACAAACAAGACCAGTACGACCTGCAGCCTTGCTTGCAATAGCCAAAAGTTCAGCACTTGTTTTGCCATCAGCTGCAACTGGTGGATTTACCTTTACAAAATCAGAACCCAAACAAACTGCAACACCTGCAGCTCCAGCAATCAAGTCCGCATCTTTTTCTGCCTTAACAGCAGAGCCTCTAGGATAAATCCAAAGAACAACAATCAAGCCTTCGGCGTGAGCCTCTGCAATGAGCTGACCTGCTTCTGCAAGCATTTGATATTCAAACTCGCTACCCAAATAAATGGTATAACCCAAACCGACAATATTAACTCCAGCCTCGCGCATGGCAAGCACAGCCTCTAAATCGTGCAATTGCGCAGAATAAGGGTCTTGCTGGTCAGTCTTTACCAAATTGGTTTTGGAGTTCATCTTGACTAAATAATTGATATTTGGATAATCAGGAGCGTAGCGAGCAATAAGACCGCGTTGACCTGCTAAAACGCCGCACAGACCCTCAGAGCCAATCTTAAAAAGGTGCTCTGGGTCAAGGTCATCTTCAGAAATGCCCTCTCCATAAAAATCCTTATTCAAATGCTCCATTTTCTGGTCGCACGCAAAAAGCATCAAACGCCCTGTTTCGCGCGTTGCTGCCATATAATTGTCAATATAAGTTTCGCGCGATTCTGGCAAAACATCTGCTGGTACAAAAACATCTTCACGAGTAATTTTAGGCATTTTTAGCTTCCTTTCGTTTAATCTCAAGCAAAATGCGCTTATGGCGTGCCCATTTTTGGCGCGCGCCGTCTTAATTTGCATGGCGAACACCCTATTTAGTGAATGAACGCCCTTTAATAGCGAACACCCGTCTTGCTTTAAAAGTGCCGCGCAGCAAATACACATCTGCTATTGTAGCGCGTTTAATTTCAAAATTCCAAAGCGTAAACAAACTTTTTGAAAGAACTACAAAAAATCGATGTAGAGAACAAAGAGTGCACGCCCTTATAGGGTAAGGGGGCGTGCTCCGGCGAGTTCCGCAGCGACAAAAACCCTGCTTTAGCAGGGATTTTTTGGAGCGAGGACTGTTTGAGCAAGGAGC
>CAVEKR010000160.1:0-3616 GCA_963616365.1 Bacteroidaceae bacterium | reverse complement strand
AGACACAAAGCGTACACACGGCAAAAACGAGCGTATACCAGCCAATATCGCGGCAAGTTATATGATTATTTTCCAAAAACATGCAGATATTTTAACATAAATACAAAGAAGCTACTTTAAAAAGCAAAACTTTGCTTGATTAACGCTTAATTAGTAGAATAATGAAAATCGCATAACAAACGCAATCTTATTTTGATATTAAAACGCGGCAGTTAAATATTTGTGCCATAATAGAAAATCATTTGGTGCGCGCACGTACGAACGCACGTACGAATACTAGTGCATTAACGTGCGCGTTGTTATATATTGACGCGCATGTATGCACTGCTATATTGACGCACATGTATGCACTGCTGCATACTAATGCATGTAAAAATAAAAAGGAAAAATATTGATTGTCAAGAAAAATAGTACAAACTGCAAAAACAACAGACGTGAAGGTTTTGACCAGCAGGATTCAAGCCAAGAGAACTTGCGCTCACAAAATATAGACTGGCAAGATCTAGATCAACAGAATCTAAGCCAACAGGATTCAAACCAGCAAAAACGCGACGTATACGACCAAAACGCGCATGACAACAGCGTAAATAACCAAAACGCAGACAATCATGACATACATGACCAAAGCATATATAACCAGCGGCTTGTTGCTTTTAAGGCGCATGAAGAGGAGCTGCAAATCAAACGCAGGCGCTTGGCTTTGATTATTTTGGCTTGCGTATTAGTGCTTTGCTGCGGAATATGCCTTGCATTTGCTCTTGGGGCTTTTGGTGGTATGAACAAACAAGAACCGCAAGAGACAACCCAAGCAATAATAGAGCCTTCTAGCACAGAAAATACAACAGAAGACGCAACGCAAAGCACAAATCAAGAGCAGCAAAAAGCAGAAAACTCCAGCGAGAAAAAAGAAACTACGCCAACTGCAAAAAAGACCATTTGCATTGATGCAGGACATTCTGGGCACACAGATAGCACGCCATCATCTGCATCTCCTTATTCTGATACAACAATTTTGACTGAACCAGGTGGAACAGAAGGAGACGTTTCAGGTCCAGAATACCAGATTTGTTTAGATGTGGCGCTGCTGCTCCAAACACAGCTAGAGGCAAAAGGCTACAATGTCGTGCAAGTGCGCACCGACAACACGGGAACATATAGCCCCAAAGACAGAGCTCTTATTGCCAATGACTGCAATGCCAATCTGTTTATCCGCCTGCACTGCGACAGCGCTGGGTCTTCTGCGCACGGATTTTACACCTTGGTTCCAGGAGATGCAGGATATCAAGGAGATAACGAGCTCTATTCAACAAGCCAGCGCATTGGTCGTGCCATGCACAACATCATAGTCAACGAGCTTGAAGAAAACGACAGAGGTGTTACAGTCCGCGATGACCAAGGCGGATTTAATTGGTGCAAAGTACCTGCGGTTTTGTTTGAGATGGCAAACATGGACAATTCGCATGACGATGCCTTGCTGGCAACGCAAAGCTATAGAAAAAAACTAGCGGAAAGCATTGCCGATGCAACAAAAGAAGTGCTGCAATAGCCTAGAGCTGCTACGTTGCTCTAAGTTGCTGTGTTAGTTTTTAGCGAACACCTTGCACGCTTGCTCACTTGCGGTTTTATTTATGGCGTGCCCCCCGTGTGGTGTTCAACATTATTTTGGCGTGCCGCCCGTGTGGGGGCACGCCATTATTATTTAGAAGCACTTATTAGGGATGTTGCAGCTCTGAAACGAGCTTATCAATGGCGACTTTTTTCTCTTCGTGCGTTTGCATATTGCGGAGCTGCACCTGCGAATTTGCAAGCTCATCAGGTCCTAGCACCACAACATAGGCAACGCCCATTTTGCCCGCCTGCTTGAATTGGGATTTTAGCGAACGCCCCTGCATGTCCATCTGCGCCGAGATATTGGCGCTTCGCAGGTCTTGCACAACAGAAAACGCCTGCGTGCGCATGGTGTCATCAACGCAAGCCACATAAACGCAAGACGGGTGTTCGCCCACACAAGAAATACCTAGCGCCTCTAAGGTGAGCATTATGCGCTCAAAGCCGACAGCAAAACCAATGCCTGGCATGTCTTTTCCAGAAATCTCACCCATGAGCTTGTCGTATCTGCCGCCGCCGCCGATTGCGTAGGTGGTGCCCGCGCCGTCATCTGCCTCAATCTCAAAAACGCAGCCCGTGTAATAATCAAAGCCGCGCACGAGAGAAGAGTCTTCCACATATTCAATACCTGCCGCATTCAAATATGCCTTGACCTGCGCAAAGCGCTCCTTACAATCGTCGCAGAGATTGTCTTTGAATTGGGGCGCTTGTTGCATAATCTTGCGACATGCCTCATTCTTGCAATCAAAACTGCGCAGCGGATTTTTTTCTATCCTGCAAACGCACTCATCACAAAGCTCATCTGAGTGCGCGCGCATGTATTCGCAAACCTTTTGCGTATATGGCTGCCTGCAATTATCGTCTCCCATAGAGTTGATGAGCAGGCGCATGGATTTTTGGGGAACACCAAGCTCGAGAAAAAATCGCATGCACATGCTGATTGCCTCGACATCAGAGGCAACATCTGTAGCTCCAAGGCATTCCACCCCCACTTGGTGAAACTGGCGCAACCTGCCCTTTTGCGGGCGCTCGCAACGAAACATCGGACCTGCATACCACAACTTGGCAGGACTGCCGCCCTGCTGCACAAGACCATTTTGTGCAATGGCGCGCACAATACCAGCTGTGCCTTCTGGTCGCAGTGCGAGATTTTGATCTGCCTTTAGCTGCTTATTTTGTGCCATGGCATCTAGCGCACCCATGCTTCTTACAGCAAAGATTTCTTTTCGCATAATATCAGTTGCCTGACCTGCGCTGCGCTCGAATAAATCGTGGCGCTCAAAAGTTGGAGTTTCTGCAAACTCATAGCCATACAAAGAAAAAACTTTGCGAGCCACATCAACAAAATGCAGCCATGCGCTTGCTTTCTGTCCTATTAAATCTTGTGTTCCTTTGGGTGCTTGAAATGCCATAATGCATCTCCTTAATGTGTTCTTGTGATTTTGCGGTTTGTTCTGTGGTCTTGGGGTCTTGGGCTGGCTGTGCTTTTGGGCTGCGCGTGCTCTTACATTCTTAGGCTGGCTGTGTTTTTGGGCTGCGCGTGCTCTTGCATCTTTAAGCTGCGCTCGCAAACTACGTATATAAACTGCACCTGCAAGCTGCGCGCACAAACCGTGCCTACGAGCTGCGCTTGTAAGCTGCCTGTGTTCTTAGGCTGGCTGTGGTTTCTGTTTCTTTAAGCTGTGCGCGTAAGCTGCGCGCACGAACTGTGTCCATAAACTGCGCCTATAAAAGAAAAGGAGCCAATCTTAGGCTCCCAAAATTTTCTCGTATTTTTATGCCAAACAAGAGACTCAAAGCTTGCTTCAAAAGGGTTCAAAGTGAACTTTAAGCAGCTAAACGCTGCTAGGTTCAAGGGCAGTCAAGCGCACTAGGCGCTAAAAGCACTGAGTACAAAAAACCTTGCCAGCTTTAGCCTTGCCAGCTTTAGCCTTGCCAGCTTTGACCTTGCTCGCCTTAGGCTTGCCAGCTTTAGCCTTGCCAGCTTTGACCTTGCTCGCCTTAGGCT
>CAVEKR010000159.1:0-3626 GCA_963616365.1 Bacteroidaceae bacterium | reverse complement strand
ACACAAGCAATAATCAAACCGATTATGGCAGCAATGCCTAGCAGGATAATCTCAACATTAGTATCCACCTTGCTGGGGGTAAACAAAGAATAAATCCACAGCCCAAGCGCTATTACAACAATAGCAATATAGCCTGCGATAATCCAAATTCGCCAAATTATTAGCGCCCTCTGTTTTTCATCACTATTCATTTTTGTCACCTTCATGTCTGGGCTCAAAGCGATACCCCATGCCATGAGCTGTTTGTATATAACTCCACCCGTCCTTATTTATGGCCTTTCGCACGCGGCGAACATGAGTGTCAATCGTGCGAGAGGTCGACAGAAACTCTTCATCCCAAACCTGCTTTGCAATCCAGTCGCGCGTGCACAAAACCCCAGGATGCGTTGCAAGAGTTAGCAAAAGCGCGTATTCCTTGCTGCGCAAATCTATTGTTTGCCCTGCTACGCTAACGCGCGCCGCTTGAGTGTCAATGCATAAATTTCCAACTTCAATGACTGTTTTTGTCTCGTTTTCGTGCGGGCGAACACGCCTCAAGTTTGCACGAACACGCGCAAGCAGCTCTTTTGTCGAAAAAGGCTTGGTAATATAATCATCGGCGCCCGCGTCAAGACCTTTAATCTTGTCTTCTTCTCTATCCAGCGCGGTAAGCATGATAATTGGCACGTCGTTGCCGTCTTGGCGCAAATTCTGCGCAACATCAAAGCCGCTCATTTTTGGCAACATCAAATCCAGCAAGATAAGGTCAGGCTGCATTTTTTTAGCAATCTCAAAACCAGCGGCCCCATCTGCGGCAACGCTTACTTCATATCCTGCCTGCGTCAAGGCAAATTCCGTTGCAATTCGTATTGTTTTGTCATCTTCTACAAGCAAAATTTGTGCCATTTTTTGCCTTTCTTTCTTAAGGTCGTGCGTGCAGCTGCTTTGAGTTTTTGCTGCTTTTTAGCTTTGGCGGCTTTGCGGCGCTTGACTGCGTTCGCAGTTTTTGTAGCCTTTAGCTGCGGCTTTAAGCATGGCGAACACCACAGTCGCTTTATGTTTTATATTTGGCTCGCCCTCGCAGTTGCTAGACAGCTTGTATACGGCGCGCCATCATAGCTGCTCCAAGCTTGCATTTTAACGCGCCCACACAGTTGCTTTAAGCTTGGCAGCACTTACAGTCGCTCTAAGATTATATAGCGATTTTGCTTTCCTGTCTTGCCATCTGCGCAAAAAGTGCTCGCAAGCCTTATATTGCCCATTTTTTCAAGAAAAGAAACTATTTGTTTAATTTCTTCGTCATCAAAATAGTGGCAATAACGCCAGGTGTTCGCCTTGTTTTGCCATCCCAAAATAAAGTCATTGTCTGCAAGCTCTTCTATATCAATTTTAAGTTCGGCTGCTGCTTTTTTAGTGCTTTCTTGCAGCTTGGCAAGTTTTGTTGCACTATCTGCAAATTGCCAAAAGGTAACCATAATCAGCCCCTTTTTGCAAGTGCGCTTTATAAGTGCTTGCAAGAGGCGTTTTCTCCAAAGACTTTGCGGAACATGATGCAAAAACCCAAAGCAAACGCTGATGTCACATATTGGGGCCTCTAGTGTGTTTTCTAGTTCTCGCTCAGTTTTTAGGGCTTGCGTAATGTTTAGATGTTGGTAGTTTAAATCTTGCAAGCTATCAAGGCTTTTCATAAGGTCAAAGACAAGTGCTTCTTCGCTATCTACCGCATTAACGCTAAGCGCAATCTCAGGGTGTTCGTCAATCATAAAACGCTCAAAACGCAGATTGCCACAAGCTAAATCCAGCAGCTCTATATAGGAGTTGTCGTTTTGCGCAAAACTTTGATTTTGTGAGCCACTTTGATATGCACCGCTTTGGGCGATGTTTTGTGCAAGCCCTTGATTTTGCCCGCTGCATTGTGCATCATTTGGTGCAGTGGCAAAATTGCCAGTATTGTAAGCGCCATTTTGATTACTGCTAAAAGCACTTTTAGCAGCAAAATATCGCGAGATTATGTCGGCACAGCGATACCACCCAGCCCACGGCTTTGTGCGTGTGGCAGAAAAAGAGCTAGCCTCTTGTTCATAAAATTGCAAGGTAACTTCTGTTAATTTGTCTGCTGTTTCCTTATTCATAATAAGACATTGTATCCTAAAATTTGCTCTCTTGCATTATCTTGTGCCATGGCGTAAATGTTTAGTTGAAGTCTAGTTGAAGTTGGTAATTTAGCTACTTATAGAAAATTTATTAGAAATGCAAAAAAACACAGTTTGCGCTGGTACAAAAGCTGAAAGCTGTGCTACAATTAGATGGACTGTGTTTGGTGTGTTTGGTGGAACATGACGCCGTTGATTGCACGTTGTATGAGGTAAGACAGCTGTAAATCAAAACGTGTCAAAATAACCATAAGCCAAAACATCCACAAGCCAAATAACAAGGCAAAACAACAAATGCTAGCCAGTTGTCTAAGGTAGAGACAAAGACCTTAAAGAAAAGAGGTTTTTATCATGAGTTTTGTTGTGAGACATAAAATGAACGCTGCTTGTAAAATAAGCACCGCATGCACAAGGGGCGCTGCTTGTAAAACAAGTGCTGCTCGCAAAACAAGCGCGCCTCGTACAACGGGTGCTGCTTCCAAAACAAGCGCCGCTCACACAATGAGCGCTGCTTGCAAAGTAATTACTGCTTGTGTGGTGTTCGCCATTAGTGTGGTGTTCGCCATATTATTAATGCCCGTAAAGCAAAGCTATGCCGATACCAATTACGACAATTCGCGCTGGATGACGCCTTTGATGGATTCTGTGAGGCTTGGCTATTTGACTGTGCCTGGAACCCATGACGCCTCTGCTTTTAACCCAGAAAAGGGCAATTTTAGAAAATACGCAAAATGTCAATCGCTCAATTACGAGGCGCAGCTCAGGGCTGGTGTGAGGATTTTTGACATTCGCTATTATTATTACGGCGGGCAATTCTACATTTATCACGGCAAGACTGACCTGTCCAAATATGGCATTCATACATCTTATAAGTGCTTGGATTCTGATGGCAGCGCGCTTACTATGGACAGTATTTTTGCCAAGTTCCAAAAGTTTTTGCAGGCAAACCCAGGCGAGGCGATATTTCCAAAGATACAGCTGGAGCGCGGGGATACACATTCGGCAGAGCTCAATGCTTTGTACAAAAAATATAATCTGTTAACAAATTATAATCAGAACATGCGGCTGGGGGAATATCGTGGGCGCATGATTTTAACGTCGGGCTCTTGGATGGGGGCTCATTGCTGGTCTAATAATAAAACTAGCGACACTAACGAAAACGAGCGCCGTGCAGGAATAGAGGCAGGGCTTCAAAACGCTACTCCAATAGCAAGAAATTACACAGGAGAGATGATTATCCACACAATTGCTACTAACTTGCCTTTGGGAGCAGCTAAAAGTACGGATTTAAAGAGGGTGCTTTACAGTCCAGAAAAATGGGCTAGTAAGATAAACACTCGTTTTACAGATAACCCTACTCCTTTTCAGCAATATGGGCAAAAGGCGTATGGCAATATTAACATGGACTTTATCAGTAATGAGATAGCTAATAATATTGTCAGAGCTAGCGATTGGGCGCGTGCGCAAAATGTTACGGTCAGCTTTAGCACAGGT
>CAVEKR010000158.1:0-3629 GCA_963616365.1 Bacteroidaceae bacterium | reverse complement strand
CGTCTATTTTTAACATGCTACCTGCCGTTTTTGTCTCGCTTATTTCGGGCGTACTAGCTGCCGTTTTTGTCTTGCTTATTTCGGACAAAATGTTTGTTGTTTTTCCCTTGTCTTTCTCTGCATTTATCTCTTTTTTAGATAATGCACAAGCAGCGCAGATAGCTGTAGCAATATTATTTTTTTGATATTTTGGAAAATCAATTTGCTCGCTCTGTAAGATTTTGTCAGCACATGCAATGTATTGACTGCTTGCTACATCTATAATTGCTGCGTCCACCTTTTGAGCCTGCTTCTCAAACACAGAACGTTCTTGTAAATTTGGAGCAAAAATTGCTGTGCAACCATCTTTAATGATTGCAGCTTTTTCAAGAGCGATTTTTTCAAGAGTGTCGCCTAAAATTTTTATGTGATCAAGCCCCACACCTGTAATAACAGCAAGTTTAGGACTTATAACACTAGTTGCATCCCAACGACCTCCTAGCCCACATTCAAGAACTACAACATCGAGCTTTTCTTGAGCAAAATACCAAAGAGCGCTGGCTGTGAGCAGTTCAAACTCTGTTGGAACAACACCTGCTTTTTTACCTGCGTCAACTGCTGCTTCAATTGCCTTAGCAAAGTTATCATCACTAATAATATGTGCGCGAGGGGGTTTTTCTTGTTCGGTGGCGTGTTCGTCAATGCAAGCGGGGTTTTTACCAGCATAATTTGCATGCCTACCAGCAGCTATGTGCTGCGCCGTCTCGTGTTCACCAACGCTAGCAGGGTGTTCGCCAAAATTATTATCAGTGCTCACAACGCAAATTCTGTCATTATATGACGTTAGCCCAGGTGAAGTGTATAGCCCCACGCGCTTGCCAAGGGATGCCAGCAAAAATGCAATCATGCGAGCGGTGGAACTTTTACCATTTGTTCCTGCTACCTGCACACATTCGTATTTTTGCTGCGGATTTTGCATACAGTCGCACATGAGCGTGATAGGTTCAAGCGATGGTGTCATACCAAATCGCAAAGCGTTTTTTAAGGTCTTAACTGCCTCTTTATAGTTCATGACAGCCTGTCTTTCTAAAAGTAGTGGGGTGTTCGCCATAATACACGTGCTCGCCACAATGGACTGGCGCATCGCGCGTGGGGGCACGCCATAAAAATAGCCCGCAAGCCTCCTAAAGCAGCCCGCAAAAATCTTATATGCACGCACTTAGATTTTATGCGTAGCTAACAATCAAGTAACATATAAATTACAACTTATATTATATCGCGCGCGCGGCGCTTTCAAGTCCTACAATCCTTATGTAACCAATACTGCATTTTGTGCACAAACTTGCTGGCCGTTTGCGGCTGACAACTTGGCGTCAACGGCTTGCCGCCGACAACTTGCTACCAGCAATTTGCCGCCAGCCAAGCCAGCCAAGAGCCACGCATTTTGTGCACAAACTTAGCACAAGAAAGGACGTAAGTATGAGAAAATTTAAAACTGAAAGCAAAAAACTGCTGGATTTGATGGTTAATTCCATCTACACCAACAAGGACATTTTTTTGCGCGAGCTTATCTCGAATGCTTCGGATTCGCTGGATAAGCTTTATTTGCAGGCGCTGCAAGACGGCGACAAATCTATCAGCCGCGCCGATTTGGAAATTGGCATAGCCGTTGACAAGGACAAACGCACTATCACAATTTCTGATAATGGCATTGGCATGACAGAAGAAGAGCTCGAGAAAAACCTCGGAACCATTGCTCATTCTGGCAGCTTGGAGTTCAAAGAGGGAGAAGAAGTTAAGCAAAATGACGAGATTGACATTATCGGGCAGTTTGGCGTGGGCTTTTATTCTGCGTTTATGGTGGCAGACAAGGTGCGCGTGAGCACGCGTGCTTATAATTCTGACGCAGCTTATACTTGGACAAGCGATGGGCTGGAAGGCTACACGATTGCCAAGGGCGACAGAGCCGAGCGCGGCACAGATATAGAGCTTCACCTGCGCGAGAATATCGGCGAGGGCGAAGATACCGAGGACTTTGACCATTACTTGGAGCAATACAGCATTAAGAATTTGGTCAAGCGCTATAGCGATTATGTTCGCTATCCAATCAAGATGAATGTGGAAAAGACGCGCGAAAAACCCAAGCCAGAAGATGCTGGCGGTGACTACACTCCAGAGTATGAAGATTATGTGGAGCTCGAGACGCTCAATTCTATGACTCCTATTTGGACGCGCAAAAAGTCCGAGGTCACAGATGAGGAGTATGCCGAGTTCTACAAGTCGCAATTTCACGATTTTGCAGACCCGCTGCTCACTATTCCGCTTCATGCAGAAGGCACGCTTAATTATGACGCGCTCATTTTTGTGCCATCAAAAGTGCCAGAGGCGTTTTACACCAAAGAATTTAAAAATGGTCTGGCGCTGTATAGCTCATCTGTGATGATTACAGAAAGTTCTGAAGAACTGCTGCCTGAGGCGTTTAGGTTTGTTCGCGGTGTAGTGGATAGTCCAGATTTGAATTTGAACATTTCTCGCGAGATGTTACAAAAAGACAGGCAGCTCAAGGCTATTGAGCGCCGAATTGAAAAAAAAGTCAAGCAGGAGCTTAAAAAACTTCTAGAAGATGATAGAGAAAAATACGAGAAGTTTTTTGAGCAATTTGGTCATGCCCTAAAGTATGCAATTTATAGCACCTTTGGCATGAGTTCTGAGCTGCTTTCAGGCCTGTTGCTGTTTTATTCTGCAAAAGAGAAAAAGCTTGTTACCCTGCAAGAATACGTAGATAACTCCCCTGAAGAGCAGGAAAGCATTTTCTTTGCAGCAGGAGACACAACAGAACACTTGGCAAATTCAACCAACGTAAAGGCTGTTTTGGATAAGGGCTTTGACGTGCTGCTTTGCGGCATGCAAATTGATGAGTTTACACTAATGAGCATGGGCAAGTTTGACGACAAAGACCTGAAAAATGTTGCTAGCGAAGACTTAGGCTTAAGCAGCGAAGAAGAAAAAGAGCAGGCTAAAAAAGTCAACGAGGACAACACTGATTTGTTCAAAGAAATGAAAGATGCGCTGCCAGAATCCGTGGATTCGGTCATTTCTTCTACTCGCTTAAAAGATGCAGCCGCTTGCATTACTGCTAGTGGACCTGTTTCTTTGTCAATGGCTAAGTATTTTGCGTCCATGCCAAATAACGGCGAGGCGCCAAAGCCAAAGTACACGCTCGAGATTAACCCAAAGCACGACATTTTCAAAACCTTGCAGACTGCGCATAAGGCAAGCGAAAAAGACAAGGTCGAGCGCTACAGCAAGCTATTATTTGATCAAGCTTTGCTGGCAGAGGGCTTGCCGATTGATGACCCGCTAGCTTTTAATGCTGCTGTTTGTGAACTGATGAAGTAGCTGGTTGCGGTGTTAGCTGGTTGAGGTGTTAACCGTGGCTGGTTAGGCGGTTGAGGTATTGGTCGAGGCTGGCTGAAGCTGGTTGAAGCTGATTAGTTGGTTGAAGGCGATTGAGGTGGCGCGCCCCTTTGGGTGCGCCATTTTTTTGTGGCGTGCCCTTGCTTTTAGGTGCGCCATTTTTTATGGGTGAACACCACGGTTGTAGTGCGCAGTTCAATTGCGAAGCGCGCGGGGTGTTCGCCCGCAAAAAT
>CAVEKR010000157.1:2229-3646 GCA_963616365.1 Bacteroidaceae bacterium | reverse complement strand
AAAAACCCTGCTTTAGCAGGGATTTTTTGGAGCGAGGACTGTTTGAGCAAGGAGCGTGCGACCCGCTCTTAACACAGTTAGCACATATTAGTGCGCTCCCTTGTCCAATACAACAAGTGTGGTGTTCGTCATGAAAACGTACCAAAGCGCGTGTGGTGTTCGCCATGAAAAGTGAGCACGTTTTTACTTTTGCATTCCGTCTCTCGTGGCGCTTGCATGGAAATTACTAAGTATGGACATCTAAAAACTTCTTTGGCGCTATGATTATTCATTAGTGTTTTTTATGCAGGTGCATTTTAGGCAAGCGCATTTTTTAATATTAAATAGGAGTCTGAGAAGGCTCTAAAATAGGAGGCAATAGGTCTGTGTATTTTGTTATTTCTGCAGGTGGAACAGCTGGGCACATAAATCCAGCTCTTGCAGTGGCTGACGAGCTAAAACAGATAGGCCACGATATATTATTTGTCGGAACTCCAGATAGGTTGGAGTCAAAATTGGCAGTTGAGGCGGGCTTCCCCTTTGTGGGGCTGTCTGTTGCTGGCTTTGATAAGGCAAAGCCGTGGACGCTTGTCAGTTCGAGCATAAAGTTGATGAAGGCGACCAACAAGGTCATTGCCATGTTTAAGGACAAAAGACCAGACGCCTGCCTTGGCTTTGGCGCGTATGTGTCCATACCAGTTGGTAGAGCTGCGTATTCTCAACACATTCCGCTCATCATTCACGAGCAAAATTCCGTGCCTGGTCTGGCAAATAAATATCTTGCAAAGCGAGCCACTATAACGGCTCTAACCTATCCCGCCTCCAAAGAATACATGCAGGCAAAGGGTAGAATTGAGGTTGTGGGAAACCCCGTTAGGGCTTCGATTGAGAAAAGCTCTCGCAAAGCTGCCCGCAGCCGTTTGGGCATTGCAGATGATGCAACTGTCATGCTTATAACTGGTGGAAGCCTTGGCGCTAAATATATAAATGATGCGGCTGTACGCCTCAAAGACAAGCTTTTACAGGTCGATAACTTGGTCATTCTTCACTCAACTGGAAAAACTGATTATGATAGGGTGTGTAGCCAGCTTAATTTAGGTGACGAACACCAGAGCCGTTGGAAGCTTTTTTCTTACATAGAAAACATGGGGGATTGTATGGCGGCAAGTGATTTTATACTATCTAGAGCTGGGGCTTCTTCTTTAGCAGAGATTATGACCTTGCAAATTCCGTCTATTTTAATTCCCTACACATATGCAAGAGGAGACCATCAAACACTTAATGCGCAAAGTTGCGTAAAGGCAGGAGCTGCTTGTTTGGTCGTTGAAGGAGAAGACGAAAAACTAGAAAAAGAAGTGCTTGAGCTTGCAACAAATGCAGATAAAAGAGCATGTATGCGCAATGCTTGCAAGTCGCTATCAGGATCTGATGCAAGAAA
>CAVEKR010000157.1:0-2030 GCA_963616365.1 Bacteroidaceae bacterium | reverse complement strand
AAAATCCATTTCATAGGCATTGGCGGCGTTGGCATGTCAGGAATTGCCCTTGTAGCTGCAAAGCGAGGCTTTTGCGTGAGCGGTTCTGACATGAAAGAAACGCGAACAACATCAAAGCTGCGAGAAGCGCAAATAGAGATTTTTATTGGTCAGCGTGCAGAAAATATTTCTGAAGATTTAGACATCGTTGTAATTTCTTCTGCAATACCTGACAAAAACCCAGAGCTTATGCGTGCTAAAGAGCTGGGTATTGACATTTGGCATCGCTCAGAAATGTTAGCAGAGCTCGGGGTAGGCAAAAAGACTCTTGCTTGTGCGGGCACTCATGGAAAAACTACCAGCTCATCCATGCTGGCCACAACAATTGATAGGATGGGGCTTGACCCAAGCTTTTTAATTGGAGGCACTGTCGATGGCTATGACAGCAATGCCAAAAATGGAGAAGGCGACTTCTATATTGTAGAAGCAGACGAATCCGACGGCTCATTTGTGCACCTCAGCCCCTATGTTGCCTTAATCACTAACATTGAGCCTGACCATTTGGATCATTATGGTAGCTTAGAGGCAATCTATGAAGCGTTTGGAGATTTTTTGGACTTGCTGCCCAAAGAGGGTGCTGCTTGCGTTTGTGCAGAAGATACAAACCTGTTAAGCCTAGCCAAAGAGCATGCAGCCCGCGCTATAAGCTATGGTCAAAAGGGCAACGAAGACGCAGATGTAACTTTTGAAATTACTGGAAGAGCAGGTATTGGGCACAGTTTTCATGTGGAATTTCCAGATGGACAAAACCTCGACCTTGCAATAAAACATAACCCTGGCAGGCATAATGTCTTAAATGCAACAGGTGTACTAACTGTTATTTGGGCTTTGGATCTAGACCTTCAAGCAGCCAAAACAGCGCTTGAGACCTTTAGTGGTGTTCGCCGCCGTTTTGATTTGATTGGAGAGGTCTCAAACATTTGCGTCGTCGATGACTACGCTCACCACCCAACAGAGATAAAAGCCACTCTAGCTGCAGCTAGAGAGCTTGATTTTGCGCACGTGCACGTGCTCTTTCAGCCGCACAGGTACTCGCGCACCCAGGCGCTGGCGCCAGATTTTGCGGACAGTTTTACGGATGCGAGCAGCGTAACCATCATGGATGTGTATTCGGCAGGGGAGGCGCCAATTCCTGGCGTCAACGGAAAAACGCTGGTAAAAGCCATACTGAAGAAGAACCCGCGCTCGCAGCTTGCTTGGATTTCTCACAGAAAAGACGTGCTCCCGTACCTTTTGACAAAGCTGGCGTCAGGGGATTTAATTATCACCATGGGCGCAGGAGATGTGACATCGTTGGCTCCACAGATTGTTTCCATGCTTAAAAGCACTGCTGAGGCTATGGGCGGTGAGGATAATAAGGATGGCGAACACCACGCTAGCAGCAATCACAATAAAGGTGACGAACACCACGCTAGTGGTAAACATCCCGCTAGCAGCGAATGCCGCAGCTAATTAGCGCAAAACACGGTGAATAAAGGGAAAAAACAAGAGAAGACTAAAAGAGAGAAGTCAAGAGGAACTAATATTACAGCATGCCATCACGTCGTAAAAAAAGTACGCTAAAAGTTAATACGCGCACAAGCAAATCTTCTAAGTCTAGCAGGTCTGTTCGCAAAAAAGATGCTTTAACAGATTTGCCAAGTGCTTCTATGCCTGATACTTATGCGTCTTCACAAATACCTGCGCAATCATCGCAAATACCACAAATACCGCAAGATCCAAAAAAAGAACAACGCAATGCTCAAAAACAGGAGCGAGAGCAGCAAAAGCAACAGCGTCTAGAAGCAAAAAAGGACAAAAAGCGCGCAAAGCAAGACGCTAAGCTTGAAAAACTTAAAGCTAGCAAAGAAAGAAAAAGCGTTCAGAAAAAATCTCGCAAGAAAGCTAAAGGTTCAAAAGCTAGAGGTTCAAACGCAGAGCTACAACAGGGCATATATGATGATGGCTTTCAACAGGGTATGTATGGTGATGGCTTTCAACAGGGTATATAT
>CAVEKR010000156.1:0-3648 GCA_963616365.1 Bacteroidaceae bacterium | reverse complement strand
TTGCCATAATCTCCAAAATATGTTCAACAAACAGCGGGGCACGCCATAAAACATGGCCGCACGCAAATAAGGCGTTCGCCATCCTCCTTAGCACGCTAGCCACCGTGGCGTTCACCATTAAAATCTTTACAGATAGTATACTCGCAAATTTTTCCATTTTTGCCATTTGGGATAAATTTTTGAAAGCTGAAAGAACTCCTCCACAATTCAAGCAAGTAAATGCGCTACAATACGCAAACGCTTTATTTAGAACTAGAAAGGCAAGTAAATACATGGCTTCCTTTGTTAATATGTTTAACCTGCTACTTTTTTTCTTGTTTAGCTTATGCTACATGTATCAGGTTGTTTATGCCGTTGTGGTTTTGGTCGCAGACCATCGCCGCAAAGCCCCCGACCTAGACATTGACCAGCACAAATACGCTGTGCTCATTGCGGGCAGAAATGAAGAAGCAGTTATTGGAGAGCTGGTCAAAAGCATTAAAAACCAAAATTACCCGACCGAGCTGGTCGATATTTACGTTATCGCAGATAATTGCACGGATAGCACCGCAGATGTTGCAAAGGCGGCGGGCGCTAATGTGCTTGTAAGAAATAATAAGGAGGTCGTTGGCAAAAGCCACGCGCTTGACTTTGCGCTGCACCGCATTATCATGCTCAACGGCAATAAGGACGGGCGCACGGATTACGCTGGTTATTTTGTTTTTGACGCCGACAATATTTTAGACCCGAATTTTATTTCTTCTATGAATAGCACCTACGCGCAAGGATATCAGGTCATTACCAGTTATCGCAACTCGAAAAATTTCGATTCAAATTGGGTTAGCGCTGGTTCTGCCATGTGGTTTTTGCGCGAGGCCAAGTTTTTGAGCAGGGCGCGCCAGCTGCTTTCGAGCAGTTGTGCCATTGGTGGAACAGGCTTTTTTATCTCTGCAGATATTCTTGAGACCAACGGAGGCTGGATTCACCACCTGCTCACAGAAGACATCGAGTTTTCTGCAGATTGCATTGCAAATGGAATTCAAATTGGCTATTGCCAAGACGCCATTATTTATGACGAACAACCCACTACAATGCGCGATTCGTGGCGACAGCGCCTGCGCTGGGCAAAGGGCTTTTACCAGGTGCTTCTTAACTACGGCGGCAGCCTATTTAGCGGGATTTTCAAAAAAGAACACAATCATCTTTCCTGCTTTGACATGTTTATGACCATCGCGCCTGCAATGCTTTTGACTATCGTCAGCTTTTTGGCAAATTTCATTTTTTGTATCATCGGCTTAATCCAGCTTGGCTCTGTAGCAGCGCAGGTCCAGATTGTCGCAGGTTCTGGAAGCCTGCTTACCATGAACGCAGATGCCAATTGGCTAAGTTCTGCGCTAGGAATGCTCACGGGCTCGATTTTTCAAGGAGACGCCTTGAGCACCTTTAACACTGCAAACGCTTCTATCATGCTAAATTACGCCGACGCGCGCGCAACAATCGTTACTTCTTTCATCTCTCTAGCTGCATGTTTCTTAAGTTTTGGACTTATCATGTTTGCCTTTGGGCTTCTAACCACAATCTGCGAGTGGGACAAAATACATGCAAGCAAAGCAGACAGAATTCGCTACACGTTTACCTTCCCCATTTTCATGCTTACCTATGTGCCAATTGCGCTGGTAGCAGTCTTTAAAAAGGTCGAGTGGAAGCCTATCAAGCACAACGTCGTGCGCTCTGTGGCTGATGTTGTGGGGAGCAAGGAATAGGCTTATGCGACTGGCGCTTTTGGAAGCGCGTCATCTTTTTTCTTGCGAAAACGATAATTAAAGACACCTTGCACCGCATTTGCGAGCAGAGATATTATTGCCAAAGCCATGGCAGCATAAATCAAAACATGATCCATATCATTGACCGACTTGTCATAAGTGCGAACAGGACCTAAGTCTTGCGTGGTGGAATCCGTGTAAGTTACCACCAAGTCACCTGCATCATTAAATGAAACTGCACTAATGCCCCTGCCATCTACGCCATTTACGCCAGCAACGCCCGTGGCTCCAGTTGCACCCGTTGCCCCTGTTGCCCCTGTTAAGCCAGTAGCCCCAGTAGCTCCGCTAGAGCCTGTAGCACCCGTTGCGCCGCTCGCACCAGTTGAGCCCGTAGCTCCGCTAGAACCCGTAGCGCCAGTAGCACCTGTAGCCCCTGTTGCACCCGTGGCTCCAGTAGCGCCTGTAGCTCCGTCTTTGCCATCTTGACCGTCTTTGCCATTAGCCCCGTCAATGCCGCTATATTTGTCAACGCCATCTTTTCCGAGCTTGTCTTTTAGGTTATTTACCCAATCATCTACAGTGCCGCTATAGCCATTTTGAGTCATGGTTTTATAAACCGACTGAGTTTTGCCATTGTCGCCTGTCAGGCTCTTAAGCCATGCGTCTTGAGTCATGAGGTCTTTATTGTGATCCACATCAGAAACGGTTGCTTTATAAACAGAATATCCGCTTGCATAACCTGTTGAGGATTCAAACAGCTCTAATGCGCGATATTTGATGTCGTCGTAATTAATGCCTTTCCAGTCAAAACTTGAGTTTTGGGTGAACAAAGAGGTCATGCTTGCATTGATAAGATCAATTTCTGCACGTGCATAGTCTTCTACAGAACTGCAGCGTTTAACTGCCGCATTGTATTCATTTTCTGTTAAGACCATGACCTGCCCATAAATAGCTTGAATCTCGGCTTCGGTCATTTTTTCTGTTGCCTTTTTCAAAAACGCATTAGCTAATGCAAAATAGCCTGCATATGCACCACCATTGTCAATGCATTTCTTGAAAAAGTCATCGCTGCTAAGCGGCGTGATTTTATCATCAGTCTCTTTAAGTGCTTGCACATAAGCCTCATAAGAACCGCTGGTATTAGAGTTGTCTTGCGTGTCTTTGTGAATACTCAAGTATTTTTCTTGACTAAGGAGTTTTTTAGCTACAGAAACCTCAAGATAAATATCGTAGGCAGACTTGCCAGTTTGCTGCAAAAGCCACTCTTTGAGCGTGCCAGTAAATCCATTTTGTTTTGCAAGGTCATAAGCAGATAGCCCATCTTGACCATAAATGCTCTGGAGCCAATCTTCAAGCGTGCCCTTATATCCTTTTTCTACATCTACATCGTAGGTAGTTTTTCCATTTTTTGTATCAATGCCGCGCAAAGAGTTAATCCAGTCAACTTCGCTGCCTTCAAAACCATGGTCACAAGCAATCTGATAAGCTGATTTTCCGTCACTACCTTTAAGGCTTTTGAGCCAATCATCTAAAGTGCCTTTAAAGCCATTTTTGAGCGCCAGCTGAAAGGCATTAAGACCGTCTTTACCATCTTGCCCATCTTGACCTGCAGCGCCAGTGTCGCCCTTATCGCCTTTGTCACCTTTTTCGCCTTTTTCGCCTTGGTCACCTTTATCGCCCTTTTCTCCTTGATTTCCTTTTTCTCCCTGCTCGCCTTGGATACCTTGCTCACCTTGGGCGCCAGTGTCTCCTTTATCCCCCTTATCGCCTTTATCACCTTTTTCTCCCTGGTCACCTTTGTCGCCTTTATCTCCTTTGTCACCCTTTTCGCCTTTTTCGCCCTGGGTCGTGGTGGAAGTGCTGGTGGAAGTACCGCTATCTTGCGTTGAGGTGCCGTCGGTTGTTG
>CAVEKR010000155.1:0-3656 GCA_963616365.1 Bacteroidaceae bacterium | reverse complement strand
CTTATACAGGGCATTTCTAAGGGAGACAGAATGGGACAGACCATTCGTCAGACCACAGAGCTGGGGATTCAACGTATTATTCCTTTTATGGCACAGCGCACCATTGTTCGCATTAAAACAGATGAGCGCGCCTTTAAGGCAGAGCGCTGGAGGCGCATCGCCCTTTCTGCTGCTAAACAATCTGGTCGCTGCATTTTGCCAATTGTGGACAACCCCACAGACATTGATGATGTCTGCAAAGACCTCCAAGACTTTGACCGCATTGTCATTGCTTGGGAAAACGCAGATACTAATGCCCAAGGCAAGCCGCTAAGCATAGGAGATGCCTTGGAGGGCTGCGATTTTTCAAGCAAGGTGGCTTTAATTATTGGCCCTGAAGGCGGGCTTACCAAAGAAGAAGTGGCAAGGCTGCAAGAAATAGGAGACGCTGTTAAAACTGTCAGCTTGGGCAAGCTTATCTTGCGCACAGAAACTGCAGGTACTGTGGCTACAGCGCTTTGCATGTATCATTTGGGAAGCCTTGGGAATAATAAGTAGCGCCGTGTTTTAAAAATGTTCCGCAAGTAATGGCCCGCGAATAGAATGACCCGCACCTTTTTTATTCATACGCTTGGCTGCAAAGTTAATCAAGCAGAAAGCGAGAAACTAGCCACAGCGCTCATATGCGCTGGCTGGCAGGCTGCACCGTGCGCCAAAGAGGCTGCGCTCATTATCATAAACACCTGCACTGTTACAGGTCAGGCTGACAAAAAAAATCGCAAGACAATACGCAAGCTGCTAAAAGAATCTCCTAGCGCTCCAATTTTAGTTACTGGCTGTGCCATAAATATTGATTCTGACTTTTATGCAAAGATTGACGAACGCGTTGTTTGTGAAAGCGATAAAAACCTGTTAGTTAAACGTGCTGAAGAGTTGGTAGGCGGGGCAGGTAACATGCAAGAGGTCTGCCATAATGGCACTGAAGAGTTGGCGAACACCACAGGTGACGCACAGACGACGCGTCATAGCAGCGCCAAAGAGTTGGAAAACGCCACAGATGACACACGTGAAATTTCTCAAGCCAAGTCTATAAGCAGCGCAAACAATGCTTTGCAAACGGCTGAAAAAGATAAGTCCAGCGTCATTGCTGCCATGAGGGATGCTCATCTTTTGCGAACACGCGCCAACTTAAAAATTCAAGATGGCTGCAATAATGCTTGCACCTTTTGCATTGTTCACACTGCTAGAGGTCCTGCAAAATCCATGCCATCTAGCGAATGTTTGGAGCAGGTACAAGAACTTGTCAATGCAAAAACAGCAGAACTTGTTTTGGTTGGAATAGATTTAGGTGCTTGGCATGAAAGCGCTGCTGCAAGTGCAGCTATGAACGCGAGCCCATCCGCCATAAATGCAGCTACAAACGCAAACGCAGAACGCGACCTCGCATGGCTAGTAAACAAAATCTTGAAAGAAACATCTATAGGGCGGTGTCGTCTTTCTTCTCTAGAACCACAAAACTTCTCAGATTCTTTGATTGACGCATTTGCAAATCATGGCGGGCGTCTTTGCAGACATGCCCATTTATGCTTGCAATCTGGCTCTGATAAGGTACTGCATGAGATGGCACGTCACTACAACTCAGCGCAATTTTTAGATCGCGTCAACCAGCTGCGCAAACGCGTCCCACAAATTGCCATTTCAAGCGATATTATTGTTGGCTTTCCAGGAGAGAGCGATGATGACTTTGAGCAAAGCTGCTCATTAGCACAAAAATGCGAGTTTATGCGCATTCACGTGTTCAGATATTCTGCACGCCCAAAAACACCTGCTGCTGCGCGCACAGATCAAATAAGCCCAGAAATCATTGCCAAGCGCGCAAAGCATTTAGAAATCTTGGCGAACACCTTGGCTGCAGCAGACAAAGAGCGCCGCATAGGGTCAGAAGAACTTGTTTTAGCTGAAGACGAACACGGAGGTACAAGTGAGTCTTATCATAGTGTGGTGTTCGCCAAAAAAGTTAGTGCTGGCAAACTTATCCCAGCGAGCTTTATCGATATAGATGAGGCAAGTGGTGCGATTATTGCTGAGCCGCTTGAATAAAAAACTTGGACGATAAGGCAAAACGACAAGACGGCAAAGAAAACCAGCTTTTAGCTGCCTAAACAAGATGGCGCAAAAGCGCAACCACCTACGGCAACTCTGTCTACAGCAACCCCATCTATAGCAGCCCAACCTTGTTAAATGGCCAATAGCGCCAAAACGCATGACCAGTAACATTTTTGACAGGGATTGAACCGAATACGCGGCTGTCAGAAGAGTTTGAGCGGTTATCCCCCATCACCCAAAGCTCCCCGTCAGGCACTGTGTATGGATAGGTGATGTTTAAAGAATTCATGAGCGGATTAGTTTGTTTTCCCAGCGTATAGGGCTCATCCAGCTTCTCGCCGTTTACATAAACATTGCCGCGGCGCAAATCTATTGTGTCTCCGCCAACGCCAATAACACGTTTTATCAGGACTTTTCCTTCTTCATTTTTGGTGCCGTTAAACGTGATGATGTCTCCCCTTTGCGGACTAGAAAAATAGTAGCTTATCTTTTCGGACAAAACATGGTCATCTATCTGCAAAGTTTCTAGCATGGAGCCTGACGGAATATAGTAATACTCCAAAACAAAAAAGCGCATAGGAATAGAAAGCAGCAAAACAACCAAAATGACCACAATCGCTTCTAAAACCAAAGAAAAAGCGTTTCTTTTGTGCTGCCCTGTTTTGGCATAATGACGCCCTTTTCCTGCAGCGATTGCTTCTTCGTCAGGTTCTACTAAGACATTAGCTCCACGATCTTTCATTGGAAAAAAGAGCTCTAGAACAGGGTTTCTGTCCTTTTCTTTTTGCTCTTTTTGCTTTTTAGGGGAAGCTTTGTCCTGGTTTTTTTGCGGCTCTTTGTCCTGCTTTACCTGCGTTTTAGGGCCAGTTTGAGTTTTTGTTTGGGTTTGGTCTTGTTCTGGGCTCGCGCTTTGCGTTTGGCGAACGCCTTGATAAGGTGTGGCTTCAGTTTTTAATGAAGGCTCTTTTGGTGCTTGTAATGAATGGCGGGGCTTATACTCTTGCTGGGGTTGTTCTGGCTGTATTGCAGTGAGGTGTTCGCCATAATGCTTTTCTTGCAGCCTATACTCTTGTTGTGTCTGCTTTTGTTCTTCTATGAGCAATTTTTGCAGCTCAGCACCATTGCTTGTTTGCTCTAAAATGCCGTCTTTAAGCAAGTTTGCAACAATTTGCTGGCGAACATCTTTGCATAATTGCAGCTGCTGTGCCTGTCTATCTGACGCCTGCACGCTTTCTGCTCGATTATCTTGCGCGCGCCCAGCCCGCACATGCCTACCCTGAGCACGCTTGCCCTGCGCTTGGCTGTCCAACACTTGTTCAGCCCGCGCATGCTTGCCCTGCTCATCATTCATATGTCGTTCTTTATCCATATAATAGCGTCGCTCTTATGCTCTTATGCTGGAGCTTTTCCTGTTTCTATAATCTCAAGCAGGGCAGCCTCATCCAAAATTGGAATCCCTAAATCTTGCGCCTTTGTCAACTTAGAACCAGCGCCAGGACCTGCTACCAAAAACGAAGTCTGCTTAGAAACAGAACTTGACGCCTTAGCGCCATATGCCCTGAGCAGCTCTT
>CAVEKR010000154.1:0-3658 GCA_963616365.1 Bacteroidaceae bacterium | reverse complement strand
GCTTTTAGTTTTGTGTTGAGTTATTGAGTTGAGGGCTGCTAGGTTTCTTTTTGCACTTTGCTTTTATTTCGCGTTGCCTTATGTGGTGGCGCTGCTTTATGTGGCGGCGCTTTGGCGGCGGTTTTGGATGTGCTGCTTTGGCGGTGGCTTTTAGCGACGGCGCTTTTGACTTGCAAGCCGCGTTTGCACAACGATTACGCAGCGCTTGTACGGTACAGCGCTCACGCAGCGCTTTTATAAAAGCAAAGTTTTTCAAACTAATCAAAGGAGTTAGTGTTATGAATATTGTTTTGTTAGGTGCTCCTGGTGCTGGCAAAGGCACTCAATCTGCAAAGCTTGTTGAACAATTTGGTTGCAAACATCTTTCTACAGGAGACCTCTTGCGTGCTGCTGTAGCCGATGGAACAGATCTCGGCAAAAAAGCCAAGACCTATATGGATGCAGGAGACCTAGTCCCTGACGAGGTCGTTATTGGTCTTGTAGAAGAACGCTTAAAGGCAAACCCAGATAATTCTTATTTGCTCGATGGTTTCCCGCGTACGCCTGCGCAAGCAGTTGCGCTAGATGGCGTGCTCAATAACCTTGGTAAAAAGCTTGATGGCGCTGTTGCTCTAAACGTTGATAACGAGACTGTGGTTGCTCGCATGTCAAAGCGCCGCATGTGCCGCGAGTGTGGATACATTGGGACCACAGATGATGGTGCAAGCTGCCCTAAGTGCAGCGGAGAGATGTATCAGCGCTCAGATGACAACGAAGAATCCGTGCGCAACCGCCTAGAGGTCTATGACACGCAAACAAGCCCGCTGATTGACTATTATCGCGGAAACGGCATTTTAATTGAGATTAACGGCAACCAAGACCCTGATAGTGTTTTTGCTGACATCAAAAAGGCTCTAGGAAAGTAGATTTTTGCTGTTACAGGTTTTCTTGGCGGAACACCTTGATAGCTTGTGGGCGCTTTTAATGGCGAACGCCTTAGTGGCTTTTAGCAGGCTTTTTGGGCGAACACCCTACTAGCTTTTAAACAGAACTTATGAATAAAAAACGGCACGGCTCAAAATTGAGTCGTGCCGTTTTTGTTTGCTATGTGTTGTGCGCTATGCGTTAGTGCTTTGTAGATTGTAGTGTGGTGTTCGCCAATATATATAGCAAGCGCAAATCTTTATTTTGCAGGTTTTAGTGCGTGCTCTTCAAAAAGGGCGCGAGGCTCATCTGTCTCATCAAGGCTGCAAGTGTCGCGGCCAAGCACAAGCTCTCCAGTCCAATCTCCAAATACGCGCAGCTTGCGCTCCCAGCTGGGGAGTGCCAACCCGTGATATCCCTTGTGCGCAAGCCAGGCGGGCAGCCCGCAGATGATGATGCTTTTGTCTCCGTTGGCAAAAAGCCCATTAAAGCGACCAAGACCTGCAACCATACCAGCGTTTTTGTGGAAGTATTCTTGCAGGGGCTCTTCTCGCAGGGCAGCAACGATATTTTTTGCTAGCACCTTTGCCTGACGCACTGCATGTTGAGCCGTTGGCGCGCAAGAATTGTCAGGAAGCCCGCAGCCTGAGAGGTCTTCTACCTTTGTGCAGTCCCCAAGACCCCAAACGCCTTCTAGAGGGATGTCTTCTTCGTCCACAACGCGCAGGCAGGTGTCGCAATTTAGGCGACCTCTAGCATCGAGTGGCAAATCTGTTTCTTTGAGCAGCGGGACTGCAATTTGACCAGCAGTCCAAACAAGCAAGCCGCAATCCATACTATTGCCGTTTGAGAGCTTCAAGATATTGTTTTCTGCGCTTTCTATGCTGGTTTCAAGCATTACGTGCGCACCCTTTTTCTCCAGCATATCAATGACCCATTGAGAGTTTTCTTTGGGTACTTCTGGCATGATTTTATCCATAACCTCAATGAGGCAAAAGTTAAGCTCATCCACGCTCAAGCCGCGAGTTTTTTTGACTAAGTCTCGTGCCAAGCAAAGACATTCTGCAAAACATTCAACGCCAGATAAGCCGCCTCCAACAACGCAAAAAGTCAGCAGCTTTTCGCGCCAGCGCGAGCCTTCGGGCAAGCTGGCAGCGCGCTGTAAGTTTTTGATTAGCGTGTCTCTAATATAGAGAGCCTCTTGTGTTGATTTAAGCCCAATGGCATTTTCTGCAATACCAGGAGTAGGAAAGGTTCTAGTAACACCACCAAGGGCAACTACCAGCTCGTCATATGGGATACTCCAAGTTTCTCCCGTTTTGACATCGCTTACCTGTACTTGCTTTGAAGCTGCGTTGATGCCTGTGACCTTTGCGCGCACCACGCAGGTGTTTGGCAGGTTTTGCTGCAGCGGCACTTGAATGTGGCGACCTTCTATGGAACCCCCTGCAACTTCAGCTAAAAACGGTTGATACACTAGATAAGAATGCATGTCAATAAGCATGACCTGCGCTTCGTCTTGGTGCAGTTGCGCCTCTAGACCTTTGGCGGTGTAGTATCCACCCATGCCGCCACCTAAAATCAGAATGTTTTTCATTGTGTTTTGTTTACCTTTCTTTTCTTGTTTGTAGTGCGTTTGCGCGCGGGGCGTTCGTTATTTTTATAAAGCCCACAAGCACTAGGGCGTTCACCATTAAAAAACACGCCAAAGCCAGCGTGGTGTTCGCCATAAACAAACGCGACAATCACAAATAAATATTATAGCGCCTCGATGCGCTTCATGGCAGCTTCTGTGTTTTCTTTTGTGTTAAATCCTGTGAGCCTGATGTAGCCCTCTCCAGCGGCGCCAAAGCCAGCCCCTGGAGTTGTAACAATGCCGCAGTCCTGCAAGAGCTTGCCAAAAAAGTCCCAAGACGGCATGTTGTTTGGCGTTTTGCACCAAACGTACGGGCTGTTTGTCGCGCCGTACACGTCGTAGCCGCATTTTTCGAGCGCGTCTTTGATAATTTGGGCGTTGGTTTTGTAGTAGGCGATGTTTTCTTCGATTTGCTTTTTGCCCTCTGGGGTATAAATTGCCGCAGCTCCGCGCTGTATGATGTAGCTTGCTCCATTGAACTTTGTGCATTGGCGGCGCAGCCACATGTCGTGTATGCTTTGCCAGTCGCGCACAAGCTCTTTGGATATCACGGTGTATCCGCAGCGCATCCCCGTAAATCCAGCGGTTTTGGAAAATGACCTAAACTCAATTGCGCAGGTCTTTGCCCCGTCAATCTCAAAAATACTGTGGGGAATGTTTGGCTCAGAAATAAAGCGCTCGTAGGCGGCATCAAACATGATGATAGAGTCGTGTTTGTTGGCATAGTCAACCCAAGCGCCAAGCTGCTCTTTGTTGAGCACTGTCCCTGTTGGGTTGTTTGGCGAACACAAGTATATGATGTCGAGTGTTTCGTTTGAGGTGTTAGGGGCAACGCTGGCAGAGGCGCTTGAAGAGGCGCTGCCAGGGATTTCTGGGCAAAAATTGTTTTCTGCAACAGTTGGCATATAGTGCAAGTTTGTCCAGCTTGAGCTTGCATTGTTGTAGTCTCCTGCGCGCCCTGCCATAGCATTTGTGTCCACATAAACAGGATAAACTGGGTCGCAAATTGCAATTTTATTGTCGATGTCAAACAAGTCTCCAATATTGCCGCAATCACTTTTAGCGCCATCAGATATAAAAATCTCATCAGGGGCTATGTCAATCCCATGCGCCTTAAAG
>CAVEKR010000153.1:0-3671 GCA_963616365.1 Bacteroidaceae bacterium | reverse complement strand
CAGACGCATCCTCATCATCAGAGACCTCAACCTCGACCTCTTTTTCTTGCAAAGAATACGAGCAAGTAGCATAAATCTCTCCCGTGCCAGCATCCATAACGGTAACAGAGCCGCCTTGCGCCTTATACTCTTCTAGAGCCTCTAGCAGGCGCTCCTCGCAGCGCTGCTGCAATTTCACGTCCAAGGAGACCTTGATAGAATCCGATTGCGGAGAGATATCTTGAGACACCACAGAGCCCACCATGGGCAGCCCCTGCAGGCCTTCAAGCTTGGAATTATTTGACGAACTCCCCGACAAGACATCCTCATATTGCAGCTCAAGGCCAGCAATTCCAATGTCATCAACATCCACATTGCCAACCACCTGCTTGCCGACATCCCCATTTGGATAAGTTCTCTTATAATCTTGCAGGTAGTGAATACCGTTGAGCTTCTTTTCCTTAAGCTCTGCCTGCAGCTTAGAAGCAAGCTCTTTATCGGCCTTGCGCTTTACATAAACAAACGAAGTATCCTTTTTTGTAATCAGCTCATAGCAATCCTGATATGTCAATTTATAGTCTGCCTCCAGATAGCTTTGCATAATGCGAGCCACCTGCTCGGGCTTTTCAATCTCTTTGGGGTTTGCATAAATCGTCGTGGCCTCGACACTTGATGCGATAGTCTCGCCGTTTCTATCATAAATAGTGCCGCGCTTGGTATTTTGCACCAGCTCGTTGGTATGCGCAATCGTGGCCTTTTCGGCATTTTCTGCCGCGTCAATCACCTGCACCCACACAAGCCGCGTAATAATACAAACAAACAAAAGCGCCAAAATCACCAGCATAACCCAGTCGCGCCCCGAATGATTAGCGCTATTGATAATGCTCTCCCCTATTTCTTGGCTACTTTTATGAAAAAACCCAGCTTTGGCCCCGTAATTTTCTGACTTACGACCATCTTCTTGATAAGCTGCTCGCTCTTGATAAGCTGCTCGCCTGTTTGTATGGCGTGCCCCACGGTCGCTTTCTCTTTGATTTGTGCGTTCGCTTTCTTGGTAAGCTGTACGTTTATTTTTTTGGCGAACACCCTGCCCGCTTGTTTGGCGTGCCCCACGGGCACTTGTTTGACGTGCTCCACTCGTGTCTTCACGACGTCTTTCACGCGCATTTTTTTGGCGTGTCTCGCGCTCGCTTTCTTGGTGAACGTCACGGGCGTTTCCATGGCGTGCCCCCCGCTCATTTTCTTGGTAAACGCCACGCGCACCTCTACCACGCCTAATATCCAGAGAGACTACATTATCTGAATTTCTTCTTGAACTGCTGCTGCGGGAATTGTTTCTAGAATCGCTGCTACGCGAATTGTCTCTTAAACTTGAGCCATCATTGCGTGAATTGTGAGAAGCAGCCCTTGAGCTGCCATTACGTGAACCACTTCTCGCGCTGGTATTGCGCGCGTCGCCTCTTGAACTTGCGCGCGAATCTTCTCTTTCGTTTTTCCAAACTGCTCTACTATTATCTTGAGCTTTGCTTTTAGAAGATGGCCTGTAAAAACGATTATTAGAAGAAGAACTGCGAGCACTATCAAAAGAGGCGCGTGCACTACCAGTGGAGTTACGCGCGTCTCTTTTTTGCCCTCTTATGTTGCGATTAGCTGCCATACAGCTTCTAATTTTAACTCAATGCAGAAACGCGCGCTATATTTCCCACAGTATCAGCAATAGAAATGTTTCCATTTGGATAAGTTGCTAGGGTAATTGTTTTGTCCACTGTCAAAAATTTGGCATTGGTGTCTACCACCATCCCTAAATTTTGCGCAGCATTGCGCAGATAAGATGGGCTTGTATAGGTGGAATGCTCCAGCTCAAGGCTGGTTTCAAGCTCTTGGGCTGTCTGAATTTCTTTGGTAAGTTCAGCGCTTCTGACCTGCGTTTGAAAAGTCGCAGTGTTAAGCCAAATAGTAAATATCGCCACGCATGCAATTGTTATAGCACACACAAAAACTGCCTTAAAAAATAAAGCTTGTGAATAGCTAATTGCAGGGTGCAAATTCTTGCCGCCACCTTTGATGGCGTGCATTTGCTTTTTGCGTTTTTCTTCTGGCTCAAAAGAAAGATCAGGCTCATAGGCGCGCGCAGCATTTCCGTCGCTGTAATAGCCACCATAGCGTGAACCATTTGAAGCGTATGCAGAGCTTGAAGCACGTCTAGAAGATGCGCGTCTAGAATAAGCGCTGCTAGACGCTGCGTTTTTTGATGATGCATATCTAGCTGCCGCATTTGTATATGAAGCACTGCTGTAGCTGCGCTTTTGTGCTAGCTGTGAATAAGCCATAATGCTCTATGAGCCTCCTTTCTTTAAATCCGTGGCGACTATTACGAGCCGCCTTTGTAGTGTGACGCCCGCAATGTGTTTTACGGGTCGTCTTTTTTGGCGTGCTCCCTTGCTTTTTGCGGGTCGCCTTTTTGGCGTGCCCCCTTGCGGGCCGCCCATCTCCAACGACCGCTTGTGGGTCGCCTTCTTGCAGCAGCGCGAAAGCCGAGTCAAAGATTTGCGCCACTTTATTTCAAGCAGACGCAAAGCCGAGTCAAAAATTTGCGCTGCATGTTTTTTTGTGTTAAAAAAACCAGCAAAAAATTGCTGGTCAAATATCGCCTTTTATTTCTGTTGTAGAGTTGATTTTTAAGAGCGTTCAAATAAAGGGAAAACCGCCGTGGTGTTCGTCATGAAAACCACTGGGGTGTTCGCCATTATTAAAAGCTGTGAAAACCGCGTGGTGTTCGCCATTAAAATACGAAACTTAAAGCTTTTTAGCAGCTCGCAAAATTGCGCTATGGCTTCTAGGATTTTGCTCCAGCTCAGCCTTGTCCGCGCGAATGCCCTTACGAGTAAGAGTTTTTAACACCGGCTTTTTGCCGCAAGCGCACATTGGCAAATCCGGCGGGCAAATGCAGGGGTTTTCCAGCTTTTTGAAGGTCTCTTTTACGATTTTGTCTTCTAGAGAATGATAGCTTATAACAGCAATCACGCCGCCAGGGTTCAGCCAGCGTATTGCCTGTTCAAGCCCTGATTTTAGGGCGTCTAGCTCGTGGTTTATCTCTATGCGCAGCGCCTGAAAAGTACGCTTTGCAGGATGCCCGCCTTTTCTTCTAGCCGCAGCAGGAATTGCCTCCTTAATGATGTCTACCAGCTCAAATGTCGTCTCTATCTTTTTGGTCTGTCGCTTTTTGCAAATAAGATGAGCTATTTTAGAGGCGTACTTTTCTTCTCCAAATTCGCGGAAAATTTGAGCCAATTTTTGCTCGGGATACATGTCTAAAACATCGGCAGCAGACAATGCGCTGCTTGAGGTATCCATTCTCATGTCTAGAGGCGCATCGCTTCGATAAGAAAAGCCGCGCTCGGGCAAATCAAACTGTGGAGAACTCACTCCCAAATCAAAAAGAACAGCATCTATACCCACAAAACCCGCCTCTAAAAGCAGGGTATCGATTTGTCCAAAATTGCCTTTTAACAAGATTGGCTCGTGGGTCATGTTTATTTGGGTTGTTTGAGACGTTTGGGCTGGCTGATTTATGTGGCAAAGCCGCTCGCGCGCCGCCTCTAGAGCTGCATCGTCTTGGTCAATACCAATAAGCCAACCAGAGCTAGCTATTATTTTTGCCGCCGCCGCTGCATGACCAGCGCCGCCCAAAG
>CAVEKR010000152.1:0-3688 GCA_963616365.1 Bacteroidaceae bacterium | reverse complement strand
GGTTGGGATACCTCAGAGTATGCAATCGTTGCTACTTCTCAAGGTTATCAGGATGCTTTGAGCGCTTCTGCTTTGGCAGGTTTGCTCAACAATGCTCCTGTACTTTTGACTAAATCAAATGAACTTTCTAGCCAAACTTCTAAGTTGATTACAGGCAAATCCGTCAAGAAGGTCATCATTGTTGGTGGTACTGGCGCTGTTGCTGCAAGCGTAGAAGCTGAGATTAAAGGTCTTTCTGGCGTTGAGAGCGTAACACGTATTGCTGGTGGTACTGCTACCACAACTGCAACATCAGTTTACAAGTGGGGCAAAGACGCTGCTAATACTGGCGGCACCGTATGGGGCACAGATGCAGTAGTTGCAACTATTGATTCATTCCAAGACGCACTTTCTATTGCACCTTATGCTTATGCTAAACATGCTCCTATCTTCTTGACTGACACGGGCAAAAAAGACATCCGTTCTTCTGTAGAAAACTTCATCAAGAATGATGGCTTTACACGCACCTTGATCGTTGGTGGTACAGCTGCTGTTAGCGATGCAGCTCTTAGCAAGGTAGTCAATCCTAACCGTCTTTATGGTGGTTCTGCTTACACAACTTCTAAAGCAATCGCAAACTTTGCTTTGGGAGAGGGCATGACTGCTACTAACATGGGTGTTGCTTGTGGTACAACCTATCAAGACGCACTTGTTGGTGCTTCATTCTTAGGTAAACTTGGCTGCATCATTGCTTTGGCTGATGACAAGAACTCAACAACCGTTAACAGTGTTGTTGCTAAGAACAAAGACAGCCTTAAAGAGTGCTACATCTTTGGTGGTACTGCGGCTGTTTCTCAAGCAGTAGAAGACAAACTTAACGCAGCTTCTAAATAAGCTTTATAGCTTGTTAGCTGTTGATTTAAGCTAAATCTTTTTAAGCTTTGAGCTTTTAAGACCGCCCGCCTTTCGGTGGGCGGTCTTTTTTGTGCTTGCGCTTGGGTGCGCGTGCTGGGGTGCGCGGCTGCGGGTTTGCCTTGTACTTGGCGTGCCTAGGTGTGTGGCGCTGGCGCTAGGTGCGCGCTTGGGGTGCGCGGCAACGGCGCTGGGTGCGCTTGGGTGCGCGTTTTGTGGCTTAAAAAATTCCTTTGCAAAAGCTTGCGGCTTTTGTGCTATAATCTTTTTCACGCGCTTGGCGGCGCTTGGTGCATGGTGTATGGTGCATGGCGCTTAGCGCGTGGCGCAAAACATATGCGGTGGTAGTTCAATTGGTAGAGCCTCAGCCTTCCAAGCTGATTGTTGCGGGTTCGAGTCCCGTCCACCGCTCCATTTTCTTGTTATAATCTATCTTTTCCCGTAGCCAAACTTTAGGAGGTTTCTTTTTTATGAAGCGTATTGCAAGCATTCAAGATATTTCTTGTGTGGGAAAATGCTCCCTAACTGTAGCGCTCCCTATAATTTCTGCTCTTGGTGTTGAATGTGGCATTGTTCCTACTGCAGTGCTTTCTGTTCACACAGCTTTTAAGAGCTTTACCTTTGATGACCTGACAGATCAAATAGAACCAATTAGCAAGTCTTGGAAAGAAAACGAGCTTGACTTTGATGCTCTCTATACTGGATATCTTGGCTCATTTGAGCAGCTAGAGCTTGTTAGCTCTTTTTTTGAACAACACAAATCAGATAATACTCTTGTTTTTGTAGATCCTGCCATGGCAGATAATGGCAAGCTATACACTGGCTTTACTCCAGCGTTTGCACGTGCCATGGGCTCAACTGTGTGTTCAAAAGCAGATGTAGTTGACCCAAATATTACAGAGGCTGCTTTTATGCTAGACATTGATTATAAAGCCCCAGGAGATTATGATGAGGCTTACGTCAAAGATATTTTGCAACGCCTTGTTGCACTTGGTGCTAAAAAGGCAGTGCTCACAGGTGTAAGCTTGAAACCAAACGAATGTGGTGTTTATGGTCTTGACGGCGCTACAGGTCAATACTTCAGTTATTTTAACGAGCTTGTAGATAAGAACTTTCATGGCACAGGTGATATTTTTAGCTCTTGTGCTGTTGGCGCTTTAATGCGCGATAAAAGTTTAGAAGACTCTTTGGCAATTGCTGCAGACTACACCGTCGAGTGCATTAAAGAGACAATCGCGCACGATAACTATAATTGGTATGGCGTTGATTTTGAGACAAAGATTCCTTACCTTTTAAAGCGCGCTGGGCTGCTTTAAGCGCGCTGGGTTGCTTTTCTAAGCCAAGCCGCTGCCACTGGGCTGTGTTTCTTAAGCGCGCTGGACTGCCGGAGCTAAGGTTGCGCCTTATAATGCTAGAACTGCGGCTACGTCATGTAGTGTCAAAGCAGCAAAAATGACAATATTGGAGTAAGACTATGACTGAAGCAAATACTACGCTTGAGCCTTGTAAAGAGTATGGGCTAGATAGCACGCCACCTGTTATTACGGTAACAGGCTTTTCTAACTCTGGCAAAACAACCTTTCTTACCAAGGTTGTAGAGCACTTTAGCAAAAAAGGCATTGCAGTTGGCATTATCAAAAATCATGGGCATGCACCAGGTGGAGTAGATCAAGAAGGAAAAGACACTTGGAAGTATTCTCAAGCAGGTGCAAATCCTGTTATTTTATCTGCTTCTGCCCAATATGCCATCTTTGTGAGCACGCCAGAAAAACCAGCTACAAGAGACGAGCTGGTGGCAAAAATTGCTGATGATGTTGACTTAGTGATTGTGGAGGGCTTTCATGCTAGCGCTCAAGGCGCTGTTGAGGTCAGTCGTGTTGCAAATGGCAAACCTGCAAAACTTAGCCCTGAAGAGCGCATTGCCCTTATAACAGATAATGAAGATCTTGCAAAAGAAATGCGCGAATACAATAAACCAGTCTTTGACTTAGAAGATTACCTTGGCTTTGCAGATTGGCTTTGTGAGTTTTTGCACGTAAAGTGCTAGATTGTGTTTGAGCGTTGCTTTTGGGCGCGTGCGTGCAGCCTAGCTACTGGGGTGGCACGCCATTATAAAAAGTAGCAAGCGCGCGTGGAGGCACGTCATTATAGAGCGCAGAAGCCCCGTGGCGTTCGCCATGATGAAGAACGACAAGCACGCGTGGGGGCACGCCATTATAAAAAGTAGCAAGCACGCGTGGGGGCACGCCATTATAAAAAGTAGCAAGCACGCGTGGGGGCATGCCATTATAAAAAGTAGCAAGCACACGTGGAGGCGCGTCATTATAGGTGATTAAGCTAGCAGTGTGTTCGCCATGCAAAAGCACTAAAATATGCTTTCATGCGTGCGTTTTTGTGTTAAACTTTTATGTGTTTACGTTGTTTTTAGTTTTCCAAGAAAGGATAAATATATGTCTGGACATTCCAAGTGGGCCACCACCAAGCACCGTAAAGCGGCAGTCGACGCCAAGCGTTCTGCCATGTTTTCTAAGCTCAGCCGCATAATTACGGTTGCGGCAAAAGAGGGCAACGACCCAAACCCTGACAATAATGCTTCTTTGGCGGCAGCGATTGCCAAGGCTAAGGGCTATTCTATGCCAAAAGACAAGATTAAGACGGCAATTGACAAGGCTTTTGGTTCTGGCGCAGACGCCGCTAATTGGGAAGAAGTCATTTACGAGGGCTACGGACCTGCTGGTATTGGTCTGTATGTTGAGTGTTTGACGGATAATCGCAATCGTACCGCGGCTGATGTTCG
>CAVEKR010000151.1:0-3719 GCA_963616365.1 Bacteroidaceae bacterium | reverse complement strand
GGAAAACCGAGGAGATTTAAGCGCGCCAATCGTGTGCGCAATCAGTGTTTTAACTAGTTTAGATGAGGATACACTTTGTTCAATTGGCGTCAGCCATACCCCACTTGAGCAGGTAAAATGCTTGGCGCACCTTGCAAGTGATGCTGGAATTTCTGCTCTTGTTTGCTCTGCAAAAGAGGCTCCTTTTGTAAGAGAAATTTTGGGTCAAGACGCTGTAATTGTGACCCCGGGTGTTCGCCCAATTGGCTCAAATTTAGACGATCAAAGTAGGGTTGCAACACCAAAAGAAGCCTTTGAAAATGGCGCTTCTCACATTGTAATTGGGCGTCCAATTGTGAAGACAAATTGTCCTGCACAAAGTTTTGATGAAATTTCTCGCAATTTATAGGGAAAGCGCTGCTATAATATTTCTCGCTGTGAACAATTCGACAAAGGAGGCTTTATTTATGGCACTACCTAAATTGACCGACGAGCAACGCAAGGCTGCTTTGGAAAAAGCTGCAAAGTCACGTCGTGAGCGCGCAGAGTTATGCGCTGCCTTGAAAAAAGGCGACAAAAAGGTTGAAGACGTATTAAACGCAACAGATGATAACATTGCTATGCGTTTGAAGGTAAAACGTCTCATTGAATCTTTACCTGGCTATGGTAAAGCTCGTGCGGAAAAATTAATGACTGAGCTTGGAATTTCTGAGTCTCGTCGTGTTCAAGGTCTTGGCGCTCGTCAGCGCGAAGAGCTTCTTGAGCGTGTAGCTAAATAATTGCTTTTAACGAGTAGCTTTTTAACGAGCAACTTTAATGAGTAGCTTTTTAGCGAACAGCTTTAATAAAGTAGCTTTTTAACGAGCAACTTTTAACGAGTAATTTTTTAACGAGCGGCTTTACTTGCTTTGACACGCCAAGTAAACAAAGGGAGCATTTTTGTTATCTCTGGACCTTCAGGGGTTGGAAAAGGAACAATAATTGCTCAAATGCTTAAACAGACTTCCAATATTTGGGAGTCTGTTTCTGCGACCACTAGAACTCCGCGTTCTGGTGAAACAGAGGGACTATCTTATTTTTTTATGAGTAAAGAGAGGTTTGAATCTCTCATTGAACAAGATGGCTTTATAGAATATGCCAATGTTCACGGCAACTATTATGGAACGCCTCTTGCACCAGTTAAAGAACATGTTGCAAGCGGGCAGAAAGTAATTTTAGAAATCGATGTGCAAGGCGCGCTTCAGGTAAAAGAAAAATTTCCTGACCTGCGCCTTGTTTTCATTGCTCCGCCCTCTTTAGAAGAGCTTGAATCTAGAATTAGGGGCAGGGGCACTGAAGATGACGAACAAATTGCCACGCGCATGAAGACTGCTCGCAAAGAGCTTGATGCGGCAAAAGAATATGACGTGGTGATTGTAAATGAAGATGTCGATCAAAGCGTTCAAGAGCTCATCGAGGTTATAAACGCTGGGTGATTTTATATTATTCTTGTTTAGTTCTTGTCTAGTAATTCTTAAAGCGCTATAATTGTAGGTCGCTTTTAACAAATAAGTTCAAACCATAAGTGTGAATTTTAAAGGAGATTTTTATGTCAATTGTTCAACCTCGTATTGATAAGCTGCTTGACAGTGTTGACCAAGATAAATATTTGCTGTGCGCCTTGTCTTCTAAGCGTGCGCGCGACATTAACGACATGATGCGTGGTCAGCGCGACCGTGCTATGGCAGTGCAGTCTGTTTCAGAGATTACTGAGTATACGGGGCGTAAACCTCTTTCTTTGTCTATGGAAGAAATTGCTGCTGGAGAGGTTTCTTATGATAAAGAAGCCTTTGAGCAGGGGGAGTCATAGGAGCGCTTTTGTTTGAACGCGTTTGTCTTGTTCATTATCACGAGATTGGTCTAAAAGGCCACAATAGATCTAACTTTGAGCAACGCCTGCTCAAAAACATCGAAGCTGCCCTCGCGGGTTTTTCTTACGAGAAAATCACTCGCATTTCGGGGCATTTGATGGTGCTGTTAAAAAATTCTGCAGGTGGAGATGGTGCAGGTAGGGGCGCTGCTGGTGTCGCGGGGAGAGGCGCTGCTGGTGAAAGCAGCGTAGGTGCTGCGGGTGCGGACGTCGCAGGTGGAAGCGCTGCAGGTAAAGCTGCCGCAGGTAAAGACGCCACAGATATAGATGCGGTAGCAGAAACTCTTCTTAAAATCCCAGGTATAGCCCGTGTTTCATGTGGGTGGAGGACTCCTCGCGAACAAAAAGATTATTTCAAAGCAGCAGAGCTTGCGCTTTTTGATTGTGGGGATTTTGAAACATTTAAGGTGGACGCGCGGCGTTCTAATACCGATTATCCAATAAATTCTATGGAGCTAAACCAGCTGGTAGGGGCACATTTGTGCGAGCTTGCTCCAGATAAAAAAGTCAAGATGAAAAACCCCGATGTCAAGGTGCATGTAGAGGTTATTCAAGGGCATGTTTATGTGTATTCTCGCACAACGCCTGGAATTGGCGGCCTGCCTGTAGGAAGCGCAGGTAAAGTTGTCTCTTTGCTTTCTGGTGGATTTGATAGTCCTGTGGCTTCTTGGCAGCTCATGAAAAGAGGAGCTATTGTAGTTGGCGTGCATTTTTCTGGTCGCCCGCAAACAAGCGATTCAAGTGAATGGCAGGTAGATGAGATTGCAGAAGCTCTAGGCAGCACTGGCGGTTTGGGCAGAATTTATTATATTGCCTTTGGAGATGTTCAAAGAGAAATTTCAAAGCAAGTCCCTGAAAAATTGCGAATAATTTTATACAGACGCATGATGTTTAGGGTGGCTCAAAAAATCGCTGAGCTTGAAGGCGCAAAAGCGCTGGTAACGGGGGAGAGCTTGGGTCAGGTGGCAAGCCAGACCTTAGAAAACATTGCTGCCGTAAATGAAGTTACAACAATTCCTGTGCTTAGACCTTTGATTGGCACAGACAAGCAAGAGATTATCAACACGGCACAAAAAATTGGCACATATGCAATATCTGAGCAGCAGCTTGATGATTGCTGTACATTATTTATGCCGCGTAGCCCAGAAACTCATGCAAGGCTTCGTGATTGCGAACACGCAGAAAGCGGTCTGCCAATTGATAAATGGGTCTCTGAGTTAGTCGAGCATGCAGAGTATAAGGATTATCCTTGTTGCTGCTATAAAAAGCCGCGTACTGAATTTGGACGTAAGTGGCATGAAGAGTGTTAGAGGCTTGAGCTTGGGTTTGAAGGCGGCGCGTCTTAGTCTTAAAGTTTGAAGGCGGACCGCAGCCAGGCAGCTAGGGTTCTTGTTTGCCTTTGGCGCATGAGAAAAGCCAGAAGCAAAAAGTTGTATGAGAGAAGCGCAAAACATCAATGAATATAGATATAGACAATAGGCAAGAACAAATGCAGGTCTGTGAGCAGGATGTATGCAAGCTTACGCTTTTTGTCTTGTCATTTATGCGGCTCCCCAATTGCGCAGAGCTTTCCATTTCTTTTGTTGATGAGCAAGAAATCCAAGACCTAAACACTGAATATCGCAACACAAATACCACTACTGATGTCTTATCTTTTCCTTGCGACATAGAAAGCCTTGACGACCTCAAAAAATTTCAGCGTATTAATTTTGATGGCGAACACCCCGCGGGTTCTGATAATGACGCACTTCATGCGGCTTTTGATAATGGCGTGCCCCCCACGGGCGCTCCAAGTTCTCCTTCTAAAGAAGAGACTATAGAACCTGATAGT
>CAVEKR010000150.1:0-3740 GCA_963616365.1 Bacteroidaceae bacterium | reverse complement strand
GGATATGTTGGAACATCCACATAAGGGCGCTGCTTTGTGCTGCAAGCGATTAATTGGTGTTCGTCAAGCTCAAAAGCTGCAACAGCTTGTTCAACGTCAAATGCCTTGCTTGACTTGGGGTGAATCTCTCCAATCCAACCAAGAACCGAGCCACCAGAAAATACCTGCGCAGCGCGCCCAGGTTGTAGCCAAGGTGCATCGTGTTCGTCAAATTCTTTAAAGCGCACACGAGGAATGCACAGCTCGCGCAAAATGTTTTCTACCACGCCTTTTGCGTCAAAAAAGTCAAGTTCGCATGGGTTATCATTCCAGGCTTTTTCATGCCATTTGCCAGACAAAATGCCAGCTATTAACGTGCGCTCCTTGGGGTTTTTCTTGCCATTTATAGCGCCAAAACATACGCCACGCTCAAAGAGCTGCACGTTTTTAACACCGTGTGCCACATTGTATGCAAGGCTTCTTAAAAGCCCAGGAATAATGCTGCGGCGCAAAACAGATTGTTCGCTATTCATAGGATTAAGCAGCTCAGCTGCCTTGCCTCTGCCCTCTTCTGGCATATTGAGCTTTTCTAGGTCATCTGCAGGAACAAAGGAATAAGTCATGGTCTCATTCATGCCGCTTGCGCGCAAGGTTTGGCTGATTGTTTCTGATTTTTGCTGCTCAAGGCTTCTGCCGCCAGCGTGCGCTCCATCAGGCAATGTGGGCTCGACCCTGTCCATACCCCAAATACGCAAGACTTCTTCGTAAAGGTCAGCCTCACGAGTTAGGTCTGGGCGATATGTTGGAGCTGTGACTTTGACCTGCTTGTTTGCGGCGTCTGTGCCTGCTGCGCCTGCGCCCGCTGTGTCTTCTGCTGCGGCGTCTTTGTCTGCTGCTGCGCCTCCAGCGGCAATGTGGGCTCGACCCTGTCCATGCCCCAAATGCGCAAGACTTCTTCGTAAAGGTCAGCCTCTCGGGTTAAATCTGGGCGATATGTTGGGGTGATTACTTTAATCTGCTTGTTTGCAGCGTCTTTGTCTGGTGCGCCTGCGCCCGCTGTGTCTTCTGCTGCGGCGTCTTTGTCTGCTGCGTCTGCTGTGTCTCCTGCTTTGCCTTGAACCTCGCAGCCTAGGTCTGTAAGTATCTGGAACTGCTCCTCATCAGAAATCTCAGCGCCAACATGAGCACGAAGCCTATCTGGGCGCAAGGTAATCTCTGCAGGTGTAGCAGGTAGCGGATATTCATCGACCACGCCTTTGCAAACTGTGCCTCCGCAAATTTCTGCAATTAAAGCAGCAGCAATCTCTCCAAATTCGGCGCAAGTGTTTGCATCCACGCCGCGCTCATAGCGCAAAGAAGCCTCGCTGACCAACCCTAAATTTCTGCTGGTACGGCTTGTGTGAGCAGTTGAAAAAGTGGCACTTTCTAGCAAAATATCTGTTGTATCATCTACAACCTCGCTATCAAGACCACCCATAACACCTGCTAGCGCCACTGCTTCTTTTCCATTTGCAATTAAAGTAACATCACTTGTAAGCTTGCGTTTTTCTCCATCTAGGGTTGTAAATTCCTGCCCGTCTTTTGCTGGGCGAACACATACATGGTGCTTGCCATCTGCGCCTTTTGGAAACGCGCGCAAATCAAAAGTGTGTAAAGGTTGACCCAGCTCAAACAAAATATAGTTACTAATATCTACTACGTTATTTATTGGGCGTGCCCCAGCTGCGCTAATGCGCTCTTTAATCCAATCAGGGCTTTCTGCAATTTTTACACCGCGAATAATATAGGCGCTATATCTAGGGCAGCGCTTGGGCTCTTCAATTTCTACGCTCAAGATGTCTGATACATCTTCTTCATTTGTCTTTGCAGGTAGTTTGCATGGCGCTTTGTAGTTCCAAGGAATATGATACATTGCGCCAACTTCTCGAGCAAAGCCGCGCATGGACAACTGATCTGGGCGATTTGGAGTTATCTCTAAATCTAGAACGGTGTCTCCTTGACCTTTCCATTTGGCAAAAGACTCACCCACAGGAGCATCTTGAGGCAACTCCATTATGCCTTCGTGTTCGTTACCTAGACCGAGCTCTCGCACAGAGCAAATCATTCCTGCAGAAACAACGCCTCTAAGCTTGCTTTTTTTGATTTTAATGTCTCCTGGCAAAACAGTGCCGATTGTAGCCACTGCAACCTTTAAGCCTGCTCGCACATTTGGAGCACCACAAACAATTTGTAAAAGCTCATCTTGGGCAACATCTACAGTTGTAACGTGCATGTGATCTGAATCTGGATGCGGCTCGCATGTTTTAACCTCTCCAATTAGCACGCCATCTAGGGTTTCTCCCACGCTGGCAACGCCTTCTACGCCTGTGCCCGTCAAATCAAGACGGTCGCAAAAACTTTGCAAGTCGTCTGGAATATCAACAAATTCTTTTAACCATTTTAATGAAACCAGCATGTGGTTTCTCCTTTCAAAAAATATCTTTGTAAAAAGTATCTTTGTAGCGCTTGAACTGCGCCTTTTATATAATGCCTAAATGTTGCGCTTAAGCTGCATCTTTTATGCAGTATCTAAGTACGCCTTTATGCAGCACCATTTTGCAGCATTTAAAACGCACCTTTACAGCATTTAAAGCGCGCCTTTTAAACGCAAAATCAAAAACTAGAACTGCCTCAAAAAACGCATATCGCCTTCTAGGAGCATACGCAAATCGCTCACGTCATATTTTAAGCACGCAAGGCGCTCAACTCCTGCTCCAAAAGCAAAGCCAGAATATTTTTCTGGGTCAATATTGACATACTCAAAAACATTTGGATCAACCATACCGCAACCAAGCACTTCTACCCAGCCTGTTGCCTTGCAAAAGCGACAAGGGTGTTCGCCAATATGACCTGTACCATTACAAATCCCACAACTTACATCTGCCTCTGCGGAGGGCTCGGTAAACGGGAAAAAGTGCGCGCGCAGGCGAGTTTTTCTGTCGGAGCCAAAAAATGCGCGGACAAAATATTCGAGCGTGCCCTTGAGGTCTGCAAAAGTAATGCCCTTGTCAACCACTAGACCTTCTATCTGGTGAAACTGCGGCAAGTGCGACGGGTCTGCCACGTCGCGCCTATAGACCTTGCCAGGAGAAATCATATAGATTGGCGGCTCTTGCTCTTCCATGACGTGCACCTGCGTGCCAGAGGTCTGGGTTCTGAGCAATACGTCGCTCTCTCCCTTTACGTCTGAAACGTCGCCTGACAAGTCCGCCAAATAAAAAGTGTCTTGCATGGATCGGCTTGGATGATCTTTGGGAGCGTTTAGCGCCGTAAAGTTGTACCAGTCGGTCTCAACCTCTCTACCTGCTTCTATTGAATATCCAATCGAGGCAAAAATGTCTGAAACCTCGCGGATTATGTGGCTGATTAAGTGCTCGGAGCCAATGATTTGCGAACGCCCCGGTAGCGTGATATCAACAGCATCAGCCGCAATCTTTGCCTCTAGCTCGGCAGATCCAAGCGTCTCTTTTTTTGCCGCGAGTGCCTCTTCTATAGCTTCTCGCACCTCGTTGACCATTTTTCCTACTTGCGGGCGCTCCTCTTTGGGGACATCGCGCATGCTGCGCAGCGCCTGAGTGAGCGTTCCCTTTTTGCCCAAAACGCTAAGACGCACCTCTTCAAGTGCGGAGCTTAGCTGGGCGTCTTTGATAGCGCCAAGCGTCTTTTCTTTCAAAGCTTGCAGGTCATCGGTTAATGCCATAATTTCTCTCTTTCGTTATTTG
>CAVEKR010000149.1:0-3749 GCA_963616365.1 Bacteroidaceae bacterium | reverse complement strand
GTTATTGATGGCAAGCTCGAAGCTGTCGAAGATGCTGTCATAAACTTTCTGACAAAATAACGCAAGCTTAAAGCAGCAATAACGCTAACGAAACACTAAATTAACACAATTCCTCACTTGAAAACAACATATGGACTGGGATGGAAATAAAACTCGGCGGTCAAAAAAGCATCGAGGAGACCACCGCAAATTTATTAAAGCTTATCCAAAAAGTGGACACAAAAAAATCGGATTCACCAAAATGCCTTTTAGTTGTTCCTTCTGTGAACTAGTCCTCTGTGTAGATGGGATATTTTTGTTTGTCAGATTCTGTTATTGGACGCAGGACTTTACAAGGCGCACCAACTGCAATAACATTATCTGGAATATCTTTGGTAACCACGCTACCTGCACCAATAATGTTATTGCTGCCAATTGTGACCCTAGGCAAAACCGTCACATTAGCTCCAAACCACACATTGTTTCCCACAGTTATTGGCAGCGCAATTTCTAGACCTTCAGCTCTTTGCGCCGCATCTATTGCATGCCCTGCCGTAGAAAAAACACAGTTTGGTGCTATAAAAACATTGTCGCCAAAACTAACTTTTGCGCAATCAAGAATTGTGACGTTGTAGTTTGTGTAGAAGTTTTTTCCCACAGAAATATTGCATTCATAATCACAATGGAAAGGAGGTGTAATCACAAGCTCTCCGCTTGCTTTGCCAAATATTTGCGCAAGCAGTTCTTTTTGTTTTTGCAAATCTGATGGCTTGCAATTATTAAACTCATAACAAAGGTCTGCACAGCGCAATCTTTTTGCAATGAGGTCTTTATCAGTGTTTGGATTATATAAGCAGCCAAGCTGCGCTTTTTCCCATTCGGTCATCTTCCATCCTTTCAGCTGATTTTTGTCCCTTCAGCCAGCGCATAGCTAGCACATAATGCAACGCATAACTAGCGTACAACAACAATACACAACTAGCGCATAACAAAAAACTGACCGCAACCAAATTGGCGCGGTCAGTTTCAAATCCTCCACATGTAAATTTTAACACTTGTCTCGAGTTATTCGCTCAAGAAAATAAAGTGTTTTCTGTGAAGGCTTTTTCGTAATCAAAAAAACTACCCAAGGCAACCCAACGTACTAGGTACGCGACCTTGGAGCCCGTACGACCCTCAATATCTAGAATCGTACCACCACTGGTATCAACAGCCATGAATAATGGCTGAGGTGTGGCGGATAGCTCCGCACAGGGCGACCGAGCGCACTACGTGCGCGAGGTAGGAGCCCGTACGGGGCTAGACGTCGCGCATCAGCCATTATTCATATAACGAACTCTGTCTAAGTACGAAGTTATAGTACTCGTCGCACTCCTCTTGCAGCTGCTCAAGGAGGTGTTCGTTACCTGGCTTAAAGAGATGCTTAAAGCGCCCTTGCGGTTTCAAATAATCAACAAGAGGCTTACGTTCGCCACGAACAGGAGTCATGGACCATTCGCCATTCTCAATCTCAAACAAAGGCCAAGCTCCAGTTTCTACAGCTAAACGAGCAATCTCAACTGTCATGTTGGAGGGTATTCGCCATCCACGAGGACATGGTGCAAGCACCGCTAAAAATGCAGGTCCGTCAACTGAGAAAGCTTTTTCTGCCTTTTTTGTCAAGTCGCGCCAATTGCCAATAGAAGCTTGCGCAGCATAAGGAATGTGATGAGCTGCCATAATAGTAGTCAAATCTTTGCGAACCTGACGTTTGCCCTGCTCTACAGTACCGACCTCTGCCGTTGTGGTCCACGCGCCATGAGGCGTTGCAGAAGAACGCTGAATACCAGTGTTCATGTAAGCATTATTGTCATAGCACACATAAACCATATTGTGCCCGCGCTCCATAGCGCCAGAAAGGCTCTGAAAACCGATGTCATACGTGCCGCCGTCGCCGCCAAAAGCGCAGAACTTGATGTCTTTATCTTCAGGAATTTTGCCCGCGCGCTTCAAGCCCTTAAACGCAGCCTCAACACCGCTGATAGTAGCTCCAACATTTGCAAAAGCATTATGAATAAAAGGAGTGTCCCAGCTAGAATAAGGATAAAGCGTCGTTGACACCTCTAAGCAGCCTGTTGCACTACCGCACACAAGCGGACTGTCGCCTGCGCCCATAAGCACCTGACGCACGCAAATTGACGCACCACAACCAGCGCATAAACGATGCCCGCCAACTAGGCGCTCAGGAAGTGCAGAAAGTTCTTTAATGTTAGCCATTTTATTTCTCCTTTCCTATCGGCATCCAAGATAAGCCACGTAGCCGCCAAGCTCAGCGTCGCCCAGCGCGCCGCCACCAACAGCGCCCGCGCTTAATTCGCCAGTTCCGCCGCCAGCAATCTTCTGCAAGTCAGCATACACCTGCTCCATCTGAGCATTAGTGATATCGTGTCCACCAAGACCATAGAAGTAATTCTTGAGCGGAATGTTTTTCTTTGCACCATAAAGTGCACTTGCAACTTCCAAGCCCACAGGACCATATTGACCACTAAAGTTCTCGCTGCGGTCAAGCACGGCAATTGCCTTGGCGTTTCCAATAGCATCTATAAGCTCTTTTGCGGGGAAAGGTCTAAACACGCGAATGCGAGCAACTCCAGCTTTAATGCCTTGCTCTCGCAGCTCACGAGCCGTATGACGAGCATTCCCAGCACAAGAACCCAAAACGACGATAATGTATTCTGCATCATCGCAGCCAAATGTATCCACAAAATCAAAGGGGCGACCACAAATCTTAGCCCACTCATCACCAATTTTTTTGATAACAGGAGCAGAAGCCACAGCCACCTCGCGCAAAGCTTTGTGCAGTTCAAAATATGTGTCTTGATCTGCAAAAGCGCCATGCGCCACAGGATTATCAGTATCAAGCAAAGGATAAATTGCTTTATTCTCGCCCACAAATTTTGCCACGGTCTTATCATCCATAAGCTCGCAGCGCTCCATTGCATGCGTGGTAATAAATCCATCCAGCGTGGTCATAACAGGAAGACGCACCTTGGCATCTTCTGCCACGCGGATTGAAATCAGCGTATTATCATATGCCTCTTGAGCCGTCTCTGCAAAAAAGAGCAGCCAGCCCGTATCGCGAGCACCCATAACATCTGAGTGATCGCCATGAATATTGATTGGCGCAGAAAGCGCACGATTAGCGTTTGCCATTACAATTGGAAGACGCATACCTGCAGCAATGTGGAGCTCTTCCCACATATACGCCAAGCCCTGACTAGAGGTTGCCGTAAAAGTGCGCGCCCCAGCAGCAGCAGAACCAATGCATGCGCTCATAGAAGAGTGTTCGCTCTCAACCGTTACATACTCTGTATGAACCTTGCCGTTTGCCACATGTTTTGCAAACCCCTCCACAATTGTAGTCTGCGGAGTAATAGGATATGCGCAAACCACATCAGGGTCTGCCTGGCGAAACGCCTCACATATCATCTGGTTTCCTGTAGCAGAAAGAACCGTTTGTTTTGCCATGATTTATTTCGCCTCCTTCAAATCAAGCTCTAAAACCATTTGAATAACGCCAAACTTGCACTCCTCAGCACAAATTCCACAGCCTTTGCAGTGGTCATAATCTATGCCAGTCATTTTAGCGTCCTTTACCAAAATAGAAGAATCAGGGCAAACTACCCAACAAAGCATGCAGCTTGTGCAAGAACTCTCGTCCCAAACAGGGCGTTCGGCACGCCAACCACCCGTAACATAATCCCGAGAATTGCCGCCCTCAAGCTCTATAG
>CAVEKR010000148.1:3184-3790 GCA_963616365.1 Bacteroidaceae bacterium | reverse complement strand
TCTGCTTCAGTTGCCATCTTTAAAACCTCAAGTTCAAAACGCAAAACGTATAATTATCTATGCAGCCAAAAGTTTAAAATCTTAAACGCCGCCGTATCCTGCATTAGGATCGCTACGACCAACGCCTTGATCAGAATCACCAGCCTCATTGCCAGTGCGCTTGGTTGAAGTGTAACCACCCCAAGCACGTGCAATGAACTTGTCTTTAACAAAGAAAACCTGAGACTTCATAAGATCAGCTTGTGTAATACCAAACTCATCCATGGCAGCTTTCTTGTCTTTACCAGCTTCAAGCTCGGCATTGAGTTTATCTGCCTGGTGTACTGCATCAAGCTCTAAAAACTCGTCTTTTGTCATTGTCGAACCCTCCTTAGTTGTCAACTCACACGGTGGTTGCTTTATAGGACTTTAAAAGCAACCACCATATTATACCTTACTTCAAAAACTTTATAGTTGGAAAAGAACCATTGGACGGTCAAATTCTTCCATCTTCTTTTCCATCTCTTCAAGTGTTCCGTAATACATGGATGCAGACTCATCTACTTGTACGGCTAGAGGACGTTGACCTGCTTTGTCACCGCCAGTCCCCCAATGCTTGGAGAAAAT
>CAVEKR010000148.1:0-3174 GCA_963616365.1 Bacteroidaceae bacterium | reverse complement strand
GGAACAGGAATGTAATTCCAATCCCAGTCATCGCCGTCATTAGTCTCACCATTATGAAATGGACCAATCTCAACCTCTTTAATGCCAAACTGGTCGATAGGAAGACCTAGTTCTTCTTTACAACCAATTTCTGCAGCATGATTGCCAGAATAGTAGGTATAGTCTACAAGCAGTGCATATTTTTGATCTGCCATTTAGGCCACTTCCTTTCTTTATTCCTCGGAGTTTAAGCTTGTAACACGGCGCAAGTTGCACATAACGCCTTTGTAAGGTGCACCAAAGCCGAGTTTACCAATATTTTGGTGAGGTACCAATGAGTTAAAATTGGATTTCCAAACACCAAATAGGTTTGGCTCTTCAGGATCTTGCTCTGGGAACCACCAACCATGAGCACACATCAAAATGCCAGGTTTCATAATTGGGGTAATATGAGCCTTAAAGCGAGCCTGACCAAACATGTTATAGACCTCACACCAATCGCCTTCTGTGACGTCATATTCTTTTGCCGTCTCTGGATTGATGTCTACCCATGGCCATGGGTCAATTTGACGCAAGGAAGGAACATGACGATGCTCGGAGTGGAAAGAGCTATAACGACGAGCACCAGAAGTTGTGATGAGAGGATACTTCTCTGCATCTTGAGGACGGCTAATTGGTGAATAATTTGGTTCCTCATAATATGGCAGAGGATCTTCGCCCCAAGATTCGTAAAGAATTGAGTAGGCTTCGATCTGGCCAGTAATAGTGTTAAAGCCAGGGTTACCATCAAAGCGCAACATGCCCTTCTCGTATTTTTCATACTCAAAGCCATGAGCACCAGGCTGATAAATTCCATCTTCACGCAAATCTTCAAAGGTCTTGCCAAGCTCGATTAATTGATCATCAAAGAATGCTACGACACCTTTTTGGAGAGCCTCAAGGTCAACCTTACCACGTGTTTCAGAAGTAACAGTTGGAGCATATTGACCTGACTCAAGTGTTGATGCATCCAAGGTGTCACCTGCAGCCTTATACCAAGGCCACCAAGTTGGGTTAAGACGTGAACCAAAGAGGAGGCAAACCTCAATATCTGACATAGCCTCGCCTACGGTTAATGCCTTGTTCATTGGTCCCATAAACACAGTGTTACGACCATAGTGAGTCAAGACGATACCGTCATGTTCTGCCCAAGTGCTTACTGGCAAGAAGTAATCTCCTACTGCCATTGCAGTTGGTGTCAAGGTAAGGTCTTGAATGACACAAAACTCGATTGACTCAAGTAATGCATCATGCCAACGCTTTGGCTGAGCTGAGCATGTTGGAGCCAAGAAGTTTGAGCTGTTAAACCATGCCATACGCAATTGATATGGCTCGTGAGTCTCCATGGTGTTTAAGGTCTCGTCTGGCTGAGTTGTTGCCATACCAGTTGCAAGACCAGGCCATTGTGCTGCGCCAATGCGCTTTTCCCAAAGCTCATCATCCATAGCACCGCGTTGCTCCATACGCCATTTGCCAAGCAATGCAGATGGAGGTCCTAAAGTAAGACCACCTGGACGGTCTATGGAGCCAGCCATACCAGCTAGAATAATGAATGCTTGAGAAAGCTGAACACCGTTTTTGTTTTGGTCAAATGCAAGACCCCAAGCCCAACCAATTGGACGCTCTGTACCAATAATGTGGGCTACACGCTCAATAGTGGCTGCATCAACAGTAGTAATCTCTGCGACCTTATCTACTGGATATTCTGCAGCACGCTCTTTGAGCTCGTCAAGACCATAAATCCAATTCTCGACAAATTCATGGTCATACTCATCGTTTTGGAACATTAAGTTCATGATGGCTAATGCCAAAGCTGTGTCTGTTTGAGGACGCAATTGAACGTTGATGTTGCCATTACGAGCACCGACCCAAGTAATACGTGGGTCAATAGAAATGATTTTGGTTCCGAGCTTCATCATGTCAACTAGGCAATGACCAAAGAAACCGTCACCATTTGATGGAAGAGGCTCTTTACCCCAAACAACAACATACTTAGAAAGAGTGTATGCTGGGTCGTCAAAACGACCAGGAAGATGTCCTGCATAGTCAAGTTCTGGATAACCTGCACCCAAAACATAGTCTGCAATAGAACAACGAGGTCCATAGCAAGACCAACCAGATTGCGTATAACAGCAATTGCAGGATTGTAAAACTGAGAATGTGAGAGCATAGTAATAAATACAAGCCTCACGTCCAGTACCACCAAAGCATACGATGGATTCTGGACCATAATCGTTTTGGAAGTGACGTACTTGCTCGCAGATAGTATCTACTGCTTCATCCCAAGTTGTACGCTCCCATTTGTTCTTACCGCGATCTTTTACATCACGTTTCATAGGATAGATGACACGATCTGGACTATGCGTATACTCACGAAGAGCCAAGTTCATCGCATTAACACGTCCATTAGTAATCGGGTTATCATCATCGCCTTCTACACGGATGAGTTGATCGCCCTTGGTAATCACCTTAACACCATAACCAACAGGATGAGATCCTGGAGGAGACCAAGTGTTACTGCGGGTAACTACCGTACCGTCGTCGCGCTCTACGCGCCACTGCTTACCATAAGCCATAGTGTTACTCCTTTTCCTCAATAGACTTTGGAAAAAACACAGTTGTCTACGCCGATTATCGAAAGTGTCTAGGCAACGAACACAGCACAGAATCAACATACTTACATTTTAGCACCCTCTCATACTATTAGTTTATCTACTTGGAGAATAATAGAAATTAGTACTCAAAATACTAGTTCTTTTGAATGAAATAAACTTTTAACCTGCAGGTTTTTCAAAAGAAAAAATTTCAAAATTTTTTAGAAGAATCTGAACTTTCCCTTAAAAAGAAGAAAGAAAAGTTTGGGAGAATTGAGCAATCTAGAGCCTTGCAAATACCCAATTTAGTACTAAAAGTGAGAATTTTTTATGAAGAACTACAGCGTATGTCCATAGACGCATTTTTAAATTGGCGAACACCACAGTATTGGCGAACACCACACTATTGGCAGGCAAACACCACGCTACTGTAATTTTTAAATTGACGAACACCACAGTATTGGCGAACACCCCGCTAGTAGATAAAAGGCAAACATAAGGCGCGCAAACAACTTGTAAACAACCTACAGACAGCTTGCAAACAAACAATTCCGTTTCAAAA
>CAVEKR010000147.1:0-3833 GCA_963616365.1 Bacteroidaceae bacterium | reverse complement strand
TCATACAAGAAAGCTGCAAGTAAGTGTGGTGTTCGCCATTAAAAAGCCGCAAGTTACTGTGGTGTTCGCCAAAATTAAGAAACAAGCGCCCGTGGCGTTCGTCATAAAAATTGCCCAAAAGCCGTAAAAGCTAACGCTTATCCAGTTTGCACCTACGCTTAAAAAAGGGCTTGAAAATATGAAGAAAAGCATATATAATGATGAACACCACAGCCGCTTTGGGCAGAAATTTTCAACGAAACAAAACAGTTGAAAGTAACCCAATAAAACAAAGCAGTTAAGAGGGCAGCTCAACAAAGCAAAGCAACTATGAGAGCAATTCAACAAAGTAAAGCAGTCATGAAGGCAGTCCAACGAAGCAAAGCAAAAGCTGCTTGAACAGCAACATTGATAGGAGCGATTTTGATGACAAGATCAACAGAAATCAAGCGCGATGGCTATCTTGACCAGCTGATTTCGTATCGTTTTGATGGTCTAGTTAAGGTAATCACTGGTATAAGGCGGTGCGGAAAGTCCTATCTGCTTAAAAACATATACAGGGATTACCTGATTAAGGGCGGCGTGAAAGAAAAGCAGATTATCACGATTGAGCTTGACCTTGCAAAAGACATCAAATATCGCAACCCGCTTGCCCTTTGTTCATACGTAAAAGAAAAGGTGGAAAAAAGCAAGGAGGAGTACTATCTTTTTGTTGACGAAATTCAAATGTCTGACGAGGTGGCAAACCCATACAACCCAGATGGCAAAAAGATTACTTTTTATGACGCGCTCAATGATTTAAGGGCTTTGCCAAATTTGGACGTTTATGTAACTGGGAGCAATTCAAAAATGCTTTCTAGCGATATTCTTACTGAATTTAGAGGTAGAAGCGACGAGATACGGGTGCATCCGCTCAGTTTTGCTGAATATTATTCTGCTGTTGGGGGAGATAAAAACGACGCGTTTGACGAATACGCATTTTACGGCGGAATGCCGCTTGTTTTGTCAAGACCTAACGACGCAGCTAAAATGAATTATCTTAGGTCGCTTTTTTCAGAGGTTTATATTAAAGATATCGTTGAGCGCAAACACATAGAGCGGCAAGATATCCTGGAGAAAATTTTGAATTTGCTCTGCTCATCGGTGGGTTCGCTAACAAATCCAACAAAGATTGCGAACACCCTAAAGTCTAAGGGGGGTAGTGCTGAAATGGTGAGCGGTGCGGCTAGTGCGAGCAGCGTAAGGGGCGGCGGCATAGCTAACACACGTACCACAGGAGCATCCCCCAACACAATCCGAGCATATATCGAGCATCTAGAAGATGCATTTCTTTTTTCAGAGAGCAAGCGATATGACGTAAAAGGAAAGTCTTACTTTGATTCTCCAAACAAATACTATGCAGAAGACATAGGCTTAAGAAACGCAAGAATAGGCTTTAGGCAGCAAGAAATGACACATATCATGGAAAATATCATGGAAAATATCATATACAACGAGTTGGTCATTAGGCAGTTTTTTGTTGACGTTGGCGTCGTTTATTCAAGAACCACTAACGCCAACGGAAATTCGGTGCGCACTCCGCGAGAGATTGATTTTGTAGTAAATTCTGGCGGAAAACGGACCTATATCCAGTCAGCATACGCTATGCCCACTGATGAAAAAGCAAAAACGGAACTCAAGCCTTTTTCGCTTACTGGAGATTTTTTTCCCAAAATTGTAGTCAGAAAAGACATTGGAAAACGCTGGTACGATGAGCAGGGCATTTTGAATATAAACGTAATCGACTTTCTTCTAGACAAAGATCTTATCTAATTTGACGTGTCACTATACGCGCTGGCGTGCGTGGCGGGTGAACACCACAGTCAGTTGCTGGTAGTGTGTCGAATGTTGGTGTAAGGGGGGCTGCCGCCCTTTAGAATCTTTGTCAAATTTATACTTGCCAAGATAGGCAAACAATTGGACTTTTATGCTAAAGGCTTGGTAGAAATACCTATATTTTAAGAAACGATGTTGTAGGGGCGCGGACATTTTTTGGACGCGCCCCTTAGCGTCTGGTCGCAGTTGTTAATCAGCCTTGTATCCCCTTGAATGTTTAAAGCTAAAAGTTCTAGTTTAGATTTCAGTAAATGTTTGCTATGCTGGTTTATAGGTTTTACTGCTTTTACTAAAAAAATATAGTAATGCTCCCTGTTGCATTTGCAGGGAGCATTAATTGAGCGGAGAGAAAATGAGTGCTAAGAAAAAACTTATCTATTCCATCTTGGTTGGCATAGCTTTGTCTGTTTTGCTGATTGTCCTTATAGCTGTTTGTCTTCATTATGCAAATAGCAAAAATACAAATAGTGATAATAGCGAACACGAACAAACAAGAATTGAATATTTAACGCAGCAGTTTAAAGAAGAGAGTTTGCTAGACAATATGCGCTAGCATATGGTATAAATTTAATCAGCAAAATTTGAGCGACGGTAAAAAGTCGCATATGCGCAGGCTGCGGCAAAGAGCCGCGCAGGTGACAGCCAAAACGTGCGCGCAAGAGCTGCGCAGGCGACAATAAAAAGCGCGCACACAAAGACACATAAAGACAAGCAAAAACACACGCGAAAGGACGACCAAATATGAAAGAGACACATTGTGTTGTAACGGTGCTCGGAAAAGACACCACAGGAATCGTAGCAAGTATCGCTACCACGCTGTATGAGTGCGGAGCAAACATCGACGACATTCGCCAAAACGTGCTAAACGACATCTTTTCCATGACCATGCTCATAACCCTTGACGAGGACAAAGCAAGCTTTAACGAGGTACAAGAGCGTCTCAACAAAGATGGCGAACACCTCGGTCAGCAGGTACACCTGCAGCGCGAAGACGTTTTCAAGTTCATGTATAGCGTCTAAGCCCGCCGTGCGCTAAGCTCAAACAAACTCAATCAAAGGGGCAAGCAAACATGAATATTGCTCTTATATTTGCAGGTGGAACGGGCACTCGCATGGGCAAGCAGGCGCGCCCAAAGCAGTTTTTGGAGCTGCACGGCAAGCCCGTCATCATATACACCTTGCAGGCTTTTGACCAGCACAAAGACATCGATGCCATAGTGGTGGTGTGCAAAAAAGACTGGATAGACTTTCTCAACAAAAAAATCGCCGAGTTCGGTCTCAAAAAAATAGCTGGTGTTGTTTGTGGTGGCGCAAGCGGTCAAGAATCTATTTATCAGGGCTTAAAGTTTTGTGACGAACACCACACGCGCTTTAACAGCAACAATACCGCCACCAACAATGGCAATAGTAACAATAAGGAAAATAGCAGCGCAAACCCTTGCGCCTCTGCGCACGATGATGTTGCCCCATACATGGATGACGTAAACCCTTGCGTGCTGGTGCACGATGGTGTTCGTCCGCTTATAGATGAGGCAACTATCACACGCTGCATTGAAAGCGTGCAAAAATACGGCAACGCTATTACGGTGGTCGATTCAATAGAGACAATTGTTCGCGAACAAAATTCTGTCGTGCAAGAAATTGTGGATAGGACAAGCTGCAAAATGGCGCGTGCACCTCAGGCGTTTTATCTAAAAGACCTGTTGCAGGCACATAACCAAGCAAAAAAGGATTGCCTTACCGAGAGTTTTATAGACAGTGCGTCGCTTATGCAGCATTATGGACACACGCTTTATGTGGTCAAGGGCAATCGAGAAAACATCAAAATCACCACGCCAATTGATTTTTATAGCTTTGCTGGTCTTGTTGATGGAGCTGCTGGTGTTTTTGGCAGCACAGAAGACATGTGAGCGCTGCGGCAATAAGAAGGCGCTGCGGTGGTATGCGAAAGCTGCAACAATATGTAGGCGCTGCGGTGG
>CAVEKR010000146.1:3389-3837 GCA_963616365.1 Bacteroidaceae bacterium | reverse complement strand
TTTTCCTGTGAGGACTGTTTGAGCACGGAACTGTAACCCCTTTTCGCCATTACAGAGCATGTACTTTAAATGTAAGGTTACTTAATCAAGAAGCGCATGACCCCTCGCTAAAGCGCAATACAAATCAGCCACAGAGTGCATAACCCCTTGTTATCTGTTTAGTAGCCGAGTTTAGCGGCGATGTCTTTTTCTAGTGCATCGATTAGTTCTTGAGCTTTTTTGCGCGTGTCTCCGTTGGCAAAAACGTATGCTTTAATCTTTGGTTCTGTGCCAGATGGGCGCAAGATTACTTTTACTCCCTGCTCTAAATGCCATTCTAGCACATTTGCGGCTGGCAGCATCTGTTTTTCTTGACTTTCTTGCGCGGCGTTCTGCTCGCTTTGGGCACTACGCGCGCTTTGTCCATCGGCAGGCTTTGCCGCGTGGTGTTCGGCATGATTATTTTTGC
>CAVEKR010000146.1:0-3379 GCA_963616365.1 Bacteroidaceae bacterium | reverse complement strand
ATCAAAAAACTCTTCAACATTTAGCGTTGCAAATTCTTGAGGAACATCAGTTTTCAGGGTCTCCATCAGCTCTTTCATGCGCTTTGCACCTGCAGCGCCGGGAAATTCGTAGGTGAGCGTTTTTGTCAAGCGATACCCATATGCCTTATACAGCTCATCCATGACCTCAAGCAGGTCTTTGCCCTGCTCTTTGTAGTAGCGGACCATCTGCACAATGAGCATGCTGGCGTTTACCGCATCTTTGTCGCGCACATGTGCTCCAGACATATAACCATAGGATTCTTCAAAGCCAAAAATAAAGCGCTCTACCTGAGAAGCGTTTTCTAGAAGAGCGATTTGTTCGCCGATGTATTTAAAACCAGTGAGCACGCGTCTTAGCTCAAAGCCGTATTGTTTTGCCAGCTCATCAACCAAGGTACTAGAAACAATCGTGGTTACCGCCACAGCGCGCGATAAGTCTTCTCCCTTTTCTTGGCGCATGCGACAAATATAGTCAAGCAGGAGCGCCCCCATCTCGTTTCCTGTTGGGAGTTGCCAAGAGCCGTCATGAAAAACCGCAGTCCCTACCCTGTCGCAATCTGGATCTGTGGCAATCAAAATATCAGGGTTGATTTGCCCGCACAATTTAAGGCCCTCTTGCAGGGCATCTCTGATTTCAGGATTAGGATATGGGCATGTCGGAAAATTACCATCTGGTATATCTTGCTTTGGGACTAAATTTACCTCTACGCCGCCAACGCGTTTGAAAATTTCTTGGCAACACTCAAGACCAGCGCCATGAAGCGGTGTGTAGGCGATTTTGACTTTTGTTTTGCCGCTCGCATCGGCGCTCGTGTCAGCGCTTGAGCCGGCGCCTGCTTTAGTATTTATGTCGGCGCTCGCAAGCATAGACTCTAAAGACTGCTCAGCTACTGCATCAATAAATGCTTGCAGCACTTCTTCTTTCATATAGCTTGCATATCCGCTGGCACATGCGTTATCAAAACGCGCTTTGAGTGGACTGCTAGTGTTTTTAGCAGCATGTTTATCAGTGTCGCCGTGGTGTTCGCCATTATTTTTTTGCGCTTCAAATTCTAACGTCTCTGGCATAGGCGTATCTGGCATGTGCTTAACGTCGCTAAAAACGTCTAGCCCATCAATTGCTGCCTGAATTGCTTTTGCAGCATCGCTTGTAATCTGGCAACCATCGCTGCCATACACTTTATAGCCGTTATATTTGGACGGATTATGACTTGCAGTAATGTTTATGCCAGCGCTAGTTTTCAGGTGGCGCACAGCAAAAGAAAGCGCAGGTGTAGGCTCTATGCGCGGATAGATATATGCCTTGATTTTATTGGCTGCCAAAACAGAAGCCACAACACATACAAACTCTTCGCCAAAAAGTCTGCTATCCCTGCAAACCGCTACGCTGGGGTTTTTGTACGTGTCATTGAGATAATTGGCCAGCCCTTGAGTGGCGCGCGCGACAGTGTATTCGTTCATTCTATTAGAGCCTAGGCCCAAAACGCCTCGCAAACCCGCTGTTCCAAAGCTTAAATCCTGAAAAAAGGCGTCCTCAATTTCTTCTTCAGAAAAGCCTTCCAGTTCCTTTTTTTGTGCAGGGTCTACCCCATCAAGCCATACGTTATAGCGTTTTTGTACTATTTCATCCATACTTTTTCCTATCTTTAATCTGTGTTTTTTAATGGCGAACACGCTGTTAGTTGCTAGTATATGCGGCAGTGCGCGGCAAAATCTCCGCTAAGGTCACGCCATTTTTATGCTAAAAGCCCGCGGGGGGCACGCCAATATCTAAAGCAACTTAAAATCTAAAGCAGCTCAAAATTCTGCCTTGAGCTGCCGTTTTATCAAGTTTTCAATCGCTTTGTTCACATCAATTTTTCCATCGAGCAATTTTTTAACAGTCTGCATAATGGGCATTTCAATTTTGTTGGCGCGAGCGAGCTTTAAGAGCGCATTAACGTTGTGCGCACCTTCTACTACCACGTGATTTTTGCGCTCGTAGTCTTGCACCTTGACACCGCTTGCAAGCTTTTCTCCAAAAGAGCCATTCCTTGAATGCGGAGAGCAGCAAGTTACATTTAAGTCCCCAATGCCAGCAAGACCCATGCATGTCTGGTCGTTTCCGCCGCATGCGCTTACAAGGCGCCTAATCTCTGCAATTCCACGGGTTATGAGCAGGGCTATTGTGTTATCTCCGCAGCCTAAGCCCCGCGCCACGCCGCAAGCGATGGCAATCACGTTTTTGCTTGCAGCACAAAGGCTTACGCCAACAACATCATTGCTGGTATAAATTCGGAAAAAATCATTTGAGATAAGCTTTTGAAAATAGCTCGCACAATCTTCATTTGCGCAGGCAACAACAGCGCCTGCATATTCTTTTTTAATGAGCTCTTCTGCATGATTTGGACCTGCCAAAGCAGCAATTCTAGAAGAGTTTCCCAAAATTTCTGCAGCTAGCTCTGGCAGCAATTTTCCTGTTTTTGGGTCTAGCCCTTTGGATAAAATAACGATTGGCAAATCATCTGAAATTTTACCTTTAAGCGATGTGCAAATTTGACCAAGCGCAAAAGAAGGAACAGCCAAAATACAAGCGTCAACATCTTGTACGCAGGCATCCAGATTATCGTATGCTTCTGTGTTTTGCAGGTGAACACTACAGAAATGCTTAGGGTTTCTGCCTGTCTCGTTTATTACTTGAGCGTCGTTTTGAGAGTGGCACCATAGGTTGATTTTGGCTGCGTGTCCATTAGTTGCGCGTCCGCCAATTGTATCATTGCCAACAGGGTGTTCGCCACCTAAATGCTCACTAGCTGCAGTCTGTCCACCAGCTGCGCTGTTTTGACCCAATAAAAAACAAAGGGCGGTACCAAAAGATCCCGCCCCGATAATTGCAATAGTTTGATTTGCCATTATAGAGATTTACTCTTCTTCCTCGTCAATAACATCGTTTAGATACTCGTCCTTGGATGCATCGTAGAAAACTGGCTTGCCATCATTCCAAGTGCGCCAACGAACCTTCCACAAGTTAGGATCGCCATCACCTGAAACAGCAGTTTTTTCTCCAGTGAGCTTGTTTGGAAAGGCAACGCTGGTAACCGAATGACCTTTATCGAGCTCAGCGCGCATGTATTCATGCACTTTGACAACTGTTTCTGTAAAGTTTTTGGGCATGGCGCTAAATTTGCCGTCGTGCATGAGGTTGATATTGATGGTGCTAATATCGCGAACCAAACGAATATTTGAAAGCCAACCTTCCCTGCTAGCGGTATCCAAGAATGCGTGGCGAATCTCGTGAATAGCAGTTTTTATGCAATATGAGGTAAACTCCATGGTCGCATCTGTTGGCATATCCAAAGTAAGCTCCACACGGATATCA
>CAVEKR010000145.1:0-3872 GCA_963616365.1 Bacteroidaceae bacterium | reverse complement strand
GGTTTCCTGGCGGCAGTGTAAATGACTATAACAGAAAGATTTATCAAGACTTATGCACGCAAACAGCAGGTGAAGGCTACCATTATTTTGATTGGAATGTTTCTAGTGGAGATGCTTCTCCAAGGGGACTTTCTGCCGATGAAATTTTTAACAACGTAGTCGCAGAGGCCGCAGACAATAATTCAAGCTGCGTGCTCATGCATGACACAGAAGAAAAGAATACCACTGTAGAGGCGCTACCACGCGTTATTGAATGGTTTCAATCCCAAGGGTATGAGTTTGACGTGCTAAAAGCAGACTCTTTTGGATATCATTTTTGGCCAGTCGATGAAGGCTAATCAAAGCCGCCAAAGACCAGCCAAAATTACTTACTTACTTACTAGCTAACAGTGTTTTGCTTATTAGACTTGCGTGCAGACTTAATCAAAAACTCCTGATTGGTCTTTGTTTGACGTAAGCTCTTTACCAGCATGTTCATAGCACGCTCTGTGTTGTTCATGTTTGCCAATAACCTACGCAAGCCCCAAACAAGAGGTGCAGTTTGAGCATCGACCAATAACTCATCTTTACGTGTTGAAGAAGCAACAGGGTCAATTGCAGGAAATATTCTGCGCTCTGCCAAGCCTCTATCAAGCTTGAGCTCCATATTGCCCGTGCCCTTGAACTCCTCAAAGATAACCTCATCCATCTTAGAGCCAGTGTCAATTAAGGCAGTACCCAAAATGGTGAGCGAGCCACCGTTTTCTATGTTTCTTGCAGCACCCAAGAAACGCTTTGGTGGATAGAGCGCTGTAGAATCAACACCACCAGACAAAATACGTCCACTAGCAGGTTGTGCAAGGTTATAAGCGCGAGCAAGACGCGTAATAGAATCAAGCAAGATAACAACGTCATAACCTGTCTCTACCAAGCGCTTTGCGCGCTCTATAACAAGTTCTGCCACAGCAATATGATTATCTGCTGGCATATCAAAAGTAGAAGAAACTACCTCTCCATTGATGGAGCGCTGCATATCTGTGACTTCTTCAGGGCGTTCGTCAACCAAAAGACACATGAGATGCACCTCTGGATTGTTAGCAGAAATTGCTGCTGCAATATCTTTTAGAACCGTGGTTTTTCCTGCCTTTGGAGGAGAAACAATCAACCCGCGCTGACCTTTACCAATTGGAGAAACCAGATCTATGGCGCGTGCCGTTATGGCGTCTTTGCCATGCTCTAGCACAAGGCGCTCATCTGGATAAACAGGAGTTAGATGGTTGAATTTGACTCTGTGCTGAGGACCGTTGAACTCGATCTTATTGAGAGCCAAAATGGTGTTTAGAGCTGGATATTTCTCGCCTTCACGTGGTGGGCGAACACGACCCGCGATGTTATCACCTTTGCGTAAGCCATTACGCCTTATCATGTTAGAGGCAACATAGACATCGTGCTCACTTGGCAAATAGCCTTCTGTACGGATAAACCCATAGCCATCAGGCAAAATATCAAGTATGCCTTCTACCTCTACAAAACCTTCGGATTTTAGAAGAGCATTGTAAACAGCAGAAACAAGATCGTCGCGCTCTCCATATTCTGTTGGATCCACATGCAATAAAAGTGCGCGCCCAACAAGCTCATCATCTGCTAGATTTGCCAGCTCATCTCTTGTTGCAGAAGGCACAATCTCTTTGCGCTGACGATTATTGTTTCCATGGCGACCGCGCTTATTTCTGCGATGTGCATTTTGATGATCTGAATCCTCATTACTTGATTGGTCTTCTGAAGATGAAGATAATGGCTTTGCTGCGCCGTTAGATGCTGTGGCGTTAGATGCAGCATTATTAGATGTTGCGTTATTAGACGTCGCGCCGCCAAGTAAAGTCCCGCCAATCAAGTCATTATTTGAGCTGCTAGACGTTGCGCCAAGTGATGTGCCGCCAATTAAGTCAGTCTGCGAGCCTCGCAAAGCATGCATGCCCTGTAAGCCCTGGCGAGAAAAATTCCTAGCGACCTTTTCTTCTTGCATCCTCCTAGTTTGCGCTTGATCCTCTTCTGATTTTTTATCTTGAGCAAAGATAGTATCTGCACCACCATAAGGAAGCCCAGAACCTAAACCACCAATCAGATTTCTGCTCAAAGCATCATTTATGCTGCTTTGAGCTACAAGATCTTCATCGCGGGTAGCCGCCTTTTTTGCCTGCTCAAAAAGGCTTGCCTTTTGAGGGTCTTCGTTCAGCTGCTTTTTAACCAAAGCATCTTGAGCGGCCTCTTCTTGCAGCTGCTTTTTAGAAGGGCGCCCACGCTTTTTCTTTGGAGGCTCAGGTGGAAGCCCAGCTGCTATACGTGCCTCACGCTCCAGCTTTTTAGCCTTTTCTTCTGCAGCACGTACCTTTTCCATCTCCGCCTTAGTACGACGTCTACGACGCTGCTTCTTAGGCTTTTCTTCTTGGTTTTGTTTTTGTGTTTGCATAAACTCCATCTTTTCTTAAAAATCCAACCTATCTTAAAGTTTGACCTTTATCTTTGCACATAAACCACGGTTTATAACCCGCAGGTTTACGCGCTCTATTTTTCACGCACAAGTCATACAATTACCAGCCACGACTCGGGGGGCACGCCACACACAATTGCCAACCACAACTCGGGGGGCACGCCACACACAAGCCCATGACTACGACTCGAGTGTTCGTCACACTCAAACCCGTGACCATAATCCATAACTTATGCGTTTATAACCTTTTGCCAGTCTGCTTCAAATTTTTCCAAACCTTGATCTGTCAAGGGGTGCTTAATGCACTTTTGCAACACAGAATAAGGAACGGTGGCAATATCAACACCAGCTAGAGCAGCTTGGCGAACATGATTTGCCGAACGGATAGAAGCAGCAATAATCTCAAGCGGGTGTTCAAAATCATAGGTCAGGGCTTGTACTATATCATAAAGTTGCGATATGCCATCTTCTGAAATATCATCAAAACGTCCCACAAAAGGGCTAATGTAGCGAGCACCAGCACGCGCCGCAAGCAGTGCCTGAGCTGCGCTAAAGACCAAGGTCATGTTAACATCAATGCCCTGTTTTGCAAATGCATTGCAAGCTGCCAAGCCCTCTATGGTGCAAGGAACTTTTACCACAATGTTATCTGCAACTTTGGCTAACTTTTGGCCCTGCTCAATCATTTCTTGGCGATTATCTGCTGTGACCTCGCCGCTTACAGGACCTGCCACCACATCGCAAATCTTTTTCAAGTGGGCTTCAAAGTCTGCCAGCTTGCCGCCTATCTTTGCATATAGGCTGGGATTTGTGGTAACACCTGCAAGTACACCCCAAGAGGCTACCTCTTCGATTTCTTCTAAGTTAGCAGTATCCAAGAAAAACTTCATACCATATCTCCTTTTCTCTATGGATTTTTTGTCTATTCCTTAAATAAACAAACGAAAGCAAACATAAAAGTAGTGCAACATATATAGGGATTGTTTAACGACAAAAAAACATGCCGTGAAAAACGATAAATCAAAGCATACCACAACACAAACAAGGTACAATAGAAAATATTGATAAACTTCTTAAAATAAGAAGAAGATATGAAGTAAAAGACATACTATCTAGGAGAACACCATGTCGATGCCAAGATTTTTTATGGAAGGCACCATACCTCAAACAGGCGAATTTGTTTTGCCAATCAATAAAAAAGAGCTGCGCCACATGCTTGTGCGCCGCATAGAGCCCAAAGAACACGTCGCTTGCTGTGCAGAAGGTGGCAAATGCTGGGAAGTAGAAATTGTGTCTCTTGATGACAAAGAGGCCATTGGCAAATGCATTGGCGTTTTGCCAATAGAAAACCTCCCAAACTTAACCCTTATACAGGGCAGTTCTAAGGGAGACAGAATGCGAC
>CAVEKR010000144.1:0-3917 GCA_963616365.1 Bacteroidaceae bacterium | reverse complement strand
AAAAATGCTGACAATGTCTTTCAAAGCGTCTCGGGCTTGTTTTTGAGAATAACCTAAGCTGGCATGCAATACATAATATGTTTCGTTTAGAGAAGATGCGCAAACAAGCAAGGCATCATTATTTCTCACACTTTCTTGTACAAAAGCAGCTACTTCTTTGTGAAAAGGTGATGCTTTGCTTAACCAATAAAGCTGTGCATTCACATCAAAAAGATATTGAGCCATGTGCTCTGTCCTTTCGTGCGTTTTTAATAAGACTATCTGCAGATACAGAGCCAGGCCATTCTGGAACTTGTGAGCTGCGTGCTTCAATTCGAGATTCTGCAACTTTAAGACGTGAAAGCCTATCTGCTTTATCATGTTCAGAAGAACGTAAGACAATAACGCCTTTTCTTGGATTGCTTATTTCAACTTTTTTGCCCACAGAAAAACATCCGTCCATGCGATAACGAGCAGGAATAGCAATACCTGCGCTGTTTCCCATTTTTGTAACAGTAGCTGATTGCATGAAAACTCCTTTTTTATATCGGTTGCAATATTGCCTTGTTCTATCGTTGCTATGTTTTTTCAACTAAGGCAAGTTGCTTTTGCAATTGGCTTTGTGACGCTTTTAATAATACCATGTTCTAACGTGTTCATACGTATAAATTTTGGTTCAAGTTTGGTACATTAAAAGCCTTAAAGCCTAAAAGACTTAACTTATACAATATGTAAATTTTCATTCACATTGCATACAAAAGTGTATACACTGTGTATTATGGCAGTAAGCAAAGAGGCAGTAGCCATATCGCTTTCTAAGTGTTTTTTAGCGGAATACAACCTGCTTGAAGCAGTTAAAAAGCGATGAGAAGATTATAGGAGAGCCTATTATGGCAACACTATCAGTTAACATAAGAATGGAAAGTTCTTTAAAAAAGCAATTTGAAGAATTTTGTGCTGACATGGGGCTATCAATGTCAGCGGCATTTAATGTATTTGCTAAAAAGGCAGTAAGGGAGTATAGGATTCCTTTTGAAATTGGCGCTGAAAAGCCAAATAAAGAAACTTTAGATGCAATTGAATATGGACAAGCAGTTCTTGATGGAAAAGTTGAAGCTGAAACCTTTACTAATGCTCAAGACCTTCTTGCTGCTGCAGAAGCATAAATAAAACTCGCCCCCTTTTTGTCTAAATGTGTATTTCTATTCAGAAAGTCATATTTCATAAAGTTGCAATAATTTTTGTGGTGAAATAAATAAGAGGCGCACGTTTGTTGGCGCATGTTTTGTTAGCGCACGTTTAACATGGGCGGCGCGCTTGTTTACGGCTAACGCAAGTAGCATGTTTGCTAGTGCAGAAAGCGCACGCACTCGTTTGCAGTCAAAACAAGCAGGGTGTTCGCCATGAAAGCGTGTCTGCTAGCACACCTGCTTACTAACGTAAACAGAGTGCCCGCTACAAAAGGCGTGTTCGCCAAGCAAATTATAAAAGTTATAAGAAGCCGCAAAGAAAAAAAAGAACAAAGACAAAAAAGAAAGGTGTTCGCATGGCAAAAAAGAACATTCCGTATTCGCAAAAGTATTACGACCCAGAGCTTGAGTGCTGCTCGCGTGAGGAGCTGGAAAAGCTGCAGCTAGAGCGCTTGAATGAGGAGCTGGCGTTTGCTTATGAGAATAGTCCGTATTATAAGCGCAGTTTTGATGAGGCGCACTTAGAGCCGCATTGCGACACCTTAAAAGACCTCGAGAAATTTCCTTTTATCAATAAGCAAACCGAACGCGACTGTCAAGGCGTGGGGAGTTTTTTTGGTGAGCTAGCTGCGGTTCCTGAAGATGACGTAGTCTACATGGCAACTTCTTCTGGTTCTACTGGGGTTCCGACCATGAGCCCTTTTAATCAAAAGGATTTTGACGACTTTATGGATGCAGAAAGTCGTCTGTTTTGGCAGGCAGGAATGCGTCCTAACGACCGCTATTTGCACGGAATGAATTTTGCTCTTTATGTGGGCGGACCTTGCGTTATTGGTGCTCAGAACTTGGGCGCGCTCGGAATTTGGGTTGGCGCTGTTCCTTCTGCGCGCCTGCTTTGGGCGATGAAACATTATCAGCCAACGCATTTGTGGACTAGTCCAAGCTATGCTTGGCTTTTGAGCCAAAAGGCCATTGAGCAGGGATATGACCCCAAAAACGACTTTCCAAAATTGCGAACAATCATTATCTCTGGAGAGCCTGGCGGCTCGATTGAAAGCACGCGCAGCGCCATTGAAGAGGTGTGGGGCGCAGATGTTTATGACTTTTTTGGTCTATCTGACATTTATGGAGCTTGCGCAGGCATGTGCGAGCAAAAAGACGGCTTGCACCTGATTGAGGACCAGATTTTGGTCGAGACGGTAGACCCTGTAACAGGAGAAGTTTTGCCTGATGGACAAAAGGGCGAGATTGTATACACAACCCTGCTCAAGCACGCGCGCCCCATGATTCGCTTTCGCAGTGGAGACATTGGCTGGGTTGATAAGTCTAAATGCGCATGTGGGCGAACAACCTCGAGGCTCCACATTCTGGGTCGCAAAGACGAGATGTTTATCGTGAACGCTGTCAATGTATTTCCAAGTGATATTGAGCATGTTGTTCGTCAAGATAAGGGCTTGACTGGCGAATACAAAATTCGCGTTTATGACGAGAATTACACGACAAAATACGAGGTCAGCGTTGAGCGAGCAGCTGGTTCTGAAGAGACCTTTGACAAAATCGCCGAGCGCGTGCAAAATGCTTGCAAGGCGCATTGCGGCGTTAAGCCTGCTAGAGTTATTGTCTATGAAACAGATAAATTGGGCGCATCTTCTGAGCATAAGGCCAAGCGCTTTATAGATGAGCGCACCTCGACAACAGAGGCTAAGCAAGTTGAAAAAGAATTCGAGGCAAAAAACGAAAAGGAGAGCAAATAATGGCTGAAAATACAACAGATACAAATTCGGGCGCGCAGGCAGGTGCAGGGCTAGGCATGCAAGCAGCTGCGGGTTCGGGCGCGCAGTCGGGCGCGCAGTCGAGTGCGCAGGCGGGCGCAGGGTTGAGCGCGCAAGCAGCCGCGGGTTCGGGCGCAAAGGCGGGCGCGCAGTCGGCCGCGGGTTCGGGCGCGCAGTCGGGCGCAAGCTCGGAAAAGAAGTTTGCGGTTTCGACCCAGCACTACCTCTTTAACGTGCAGGCTTTTGCCCAATACGTGCTAAGCCAAGGCGGGGACGAATACGAATACGGCTATTATGACGGCAAAACGCAAGACGTAATTGATGACGTGGCAACTGGCAGGTCTGAGCTGGGCGTTTTAATGCACACTACCAGCAATGCTTCTGCGTTGCAGGACGCGTTTGAAAGCGCGGGTGTGGAGTTTGTCGAGATAACCCAAAGCACCCCGCGCGTGGCAATTCCAAAAAGCCATCCGCTGGTAAACGCTGCTTCTTTGCGCGTTACAGACTTACAAGATTATCCTTATCTCTACTTTGAACAGGGCGATGGCGCTGCTGATTATCTAGCAGAAGAGGCATTTATCGCAGTTGAGCGCCCGAGAAAAATTGCTTGCAATGACCGTGCGTCATTATCTGAGATGGCAGCAGCACTTAACGGATACACCATTACCAGCGGAATTTTGGTTGGCGTAACTGACGGCAGCCTGCTTACAACCGTGCCTTTGGAGACCACAGAAACCTTGCATTTGGGATATATCAAGCCAAAAGGTGCGGACTTGGGACCTCGCGCGAGCAAGTATGTGCAAAAGCTCGAAAAAGCTCTTGAGAGGTATGTGCGGTTTTAGTTTGCGCTGGTAGGGGCTTTGATTTTGGTGCGGCTTGCATTTTGGTAGCTGCATTTTTAGTATGACGAACACCACACGAGATTGTAGGTCGTGTTTAGGTGGGCGCAGTTTTTGTATGACGAACACCACACGCG
>CAVEKR010000143.1:0-3918 GCA_963616365.1 Bacteroidaceae bacterium | reverse complement strand
GCATGCCCCCTTTGAACTGGTGTTATCTTTTTGTTGGCGAACACCCGTGGAGTTTGCAGCGCTGCCTGCGGAACTGTCCTGCTGTGCACCGCTGCCCGCAGCGCTGACAGAACCCGCGGAGCTAGCGTGGTGTTCGCCATGCTTACAAGCGCAAGCACCACTAGCGGCAAACCTTTCAGGCAGGCGCTCACAATTGCGAATACGCTCAAGTTCTGCAGCAAGCTGAAAAATCTGCGCATCTCCAAATTGAGGGCCAATGATTTGTAAGCCAATTGGAAGTCCGCTCTCAGTTCCAAGACCAACGGGCAAGCTCATGCCGCCATTACCTGCAATATTAAGAGAAATTGTGTAGACATCGCTCAAGTACATCTGCGCTGGGTCTGCAATCTCTCCAAACTTAAAAGCGGTGCGTGGAGCTGCTGGCAAAATAATTGCATTGACCTTTTCAAATGCTTGGGTGTAATCTTGAGTGATAAGAGTTCTAACCTTTTGAGCAGGCAAATAATACTTATCATAAACTCCACTTGCCAAAAGCCATGCACCGAGCAAAATTCTGCGCTTTGCTTCCATGCCAAAACCTTGGGCGCGAGAATTGTCTTCTCGCTGCTCAAGACCTGCGCCACCTGCATTTAGTCCGTAGCGCACAGAATCAAAACGCGATAAATTAGAAAATGCCTCGCAAGGACCTAGCACGTAATATGCACTGATAGAACTTTCTGCATGAGGCAACTCAATCTCGATAATTTCAGCTCCTGCGCTTTGCAAGTCTGACACGCAAGATTCAAAGCTGCTCTTTACCTCTGGGCTCAAGCCCGGAAGCTCCAAAAGTGCAGGTACAATCCCTACTTTAAAGCCCTTTATTCCAGCATTTAGGTTAGAAGTAAAATCTATGTCAACCTTTTGGCTTGTGCAATCAAGAACATCTCTGCCTGCAATGGCATTCATGACATATGCCACATCTTCAACGGTCTTGCCAAAAGGACCAACCTGATCAAGCGAGCTTCCAAAAGCTACAATGCCTTGGCGGCTTACAAAACCATAACTTGGCTTAAATCCGACACAACCACAAAAACTCGCAGGTTGCCTGATTGAACCTCCAGTGTCGCTGCCCAAAGAAACACAAACTTGCCCGCTTGCAACTGCCGCAGCAGAACCACCAGAAGATCCACCAGGAACACGCTCTAAATCCCATGGGTTTTTTGTTGTTCCAAAATAGCTTGTTTCTGTAGAAGAACCAAAGGCAAACTCATCCATATTTGTTTTGCCAAAGGGCAAACAACCTGCATCAATTGCCATTTGTACACAAGTTGCTGTGTATGGGCTCACATAATTTTCTAGCATTGCAGAAGCACATGTAGTATGTGTTCCCGTTAAGTTCATATTGTCTTTGAAAGCGCAAGAAACACCAGCTAAAGGTGGCAGGTTTTTTTCTGTTGCGCCACTTGCAATAAGCTTGTCTATTTTGTCAGCTGCCTCGCTTGCCATTTCAGGCGTTGTCTCTAAAAAGGCATGAATGTCTGGATCTATTTTTTCAATGCGGCTTTGAGTTTCTTTTGCCAGCTCAGCAGCGCTAAAGTCTTTATTTGTAAGACCTTTGCGGATATCTGCCACGCCTAGGGTTTGTATGTTAAGTGCGCCAGCTGTTTGGACGCTTGCCGTCTGGGCACCTGCCGCACTCAAATTCTCTACGTTTTCCATTTAGCACTCCCCCTCTTTAGCAGCCAAAATAGCAGGAATTTCAAAGCAACCATCTTGCGTTGTTGCCGCATTGCTTAAAGCTTGCTCTTGCGTAAAGCTTTGCCCAACGCCATCTTCTCTCATAACATTGCATAAAGACCCTATTGGATGAAAAGTAGGCTCTACGCCCTCTAGGTCATATTCTGTAATTGGTTTTAGCTCTTCAATGATGTTGTTTAAGTCTTGCGTCATCTGAGGGAGCTCCTCATCAGAAAGCCCAATGCGAGCATAATCTGCAATCTTTACAACATCTTGTTCACTCAAAGTTGTCACTTTAAGCCTCCTCAATACGAATAAGCTGCGAAATCTCTTCTATTTGAGGCAATTTCTTAATCTCTTCTAGAGCGTTTTGCATGTGCTGCTCGTTGGTGGTGTGCGTAGTAAAAGTCAGCTCGGCTCTATCTTTTGTAGCGCTACGCTGAACCATAGTGCAAATGGACACATCCCAAGCAGCAAAAACCTTGGTAGCAGCAGCCAAAACCCCTGCTTCGTCTTTGACCGCCATGCGCAGATAGTACTTAGTGCAAAGCTCATCAATCTTGCGAATTTTTAAGGTGTCGGTACAAGTGTCTCCAACAATTGGAGGAACATTTTTTGACACGTGGCGAGCAACCTCGATAATATCACCCATAACAGCAGAAGCTGCAGCTCCAGAGCCTGCTCCTTCTCCCATAAACATCACATCGCCAACAAAGTCTCCATGCACAAAAATAGCATTGAAAACCCCATTTACACTGGCAAGAGGGTGTGACTTAGGCAACATTGCAGGATGCACCCTAACATCAATTTCTCCATCAATATTGTGTGCGATGCTTAAAAGCTTGATGACGTACCCCATCTCATCTGCATAAACAAAGTCCACTGGGTCAATTTTAGAAATACCTTCTGTGCTCACTTGATCAACCGTAACGCGAGAATTAAAAGCTATGGACGCCAAAATAGCAATCTTAGCTGCGGCATCGTATCCATCAACATCAGCGCTTGGGTCAGCCTCTGCAAAGCCTAAGTCTTGAGCCTCTTTTAACACAGACGCGTAATCAAGACCTTCTTCACTCATGCGAGTAAGCATATAATTTGTGGTTCCATTTACAATGCCTAGCACAGAATTAATCTTGTTGCCAGTTAACGCGTGCTTCATGGGGTCAATAATCGGAATTCCACCGCCAACACTTGCCTCAAAAGCCAGCTCAACGCCACTTTCTGCAGCAGCTTCAAAAAGCTCTTTTCCCCTGCTAGCCATAATAGCTTTGTTTGCGGTAACAACATTTTTGCCGCTTTTTAGCGCCTCGATAATCACATCAAAAGCAACGCCAGTGCCCCCAATAAGTTCCACGACAATGTCAATTTCTGGGTCATTTACAATCTCATGCCAATCATCGACAAAAACCTCGGGCGTCACACCCGCGTCCAAAGCGCGCTGCTTAGTGCGGCTACTTGCCTTTTTCAAACAAATGTCAACCTCTTGGTGGCGCGCGTACTCCTGTGCGTGCGCATTAAGCATCCTCACCACGCCGCCGCCAACAGTTCCAACACCTACAAGTCCAATATTGATTGTTTTCATAAATTCACTCACGCTTTCTTTTTGGTTCACGTTTTCCTTCTGAATTGCGTTCTAAATTATTATGGCGTTCCACCCTACTCGCTTTACCTCTTTGTATGACGTTTCCCCACACTGGCTTTTACATTTTTATGACGAACGCCACACTCGTTTTAGCTTTACATATGACGCAAACATCACCGCTTGTTTAAACTTTACACGCAAGCAAGGTGTTCGCCATCCTTACCTTAATACACCTCACGACGCAATAAATCCTCATTGGTCTCACGCCTAATAACTTCTTTTACCTGCCCGTCTTTTACTAAAACGGCTCCAGGGCGTACCTGTTTATTATAGTTGCTTGCCATCTCATTGCAATAGGCGCCCGTTGCCAAAACGCAGATGTGCTCACCCGCTTTAGTGTTTTGCAATGGGGAATTTTTTACGATACAATCCCCGCTCTCGCAGTGTTTTCCCACTACATCGCAGATGTGCTCGCGCGGCTCTAGGGCATGTTCAACTACAAAAGACTCGTATTTGGAGCCGTATAGCGCCGTGCGGATATTATCTGTCATGCCTCCATCAACTGCCACGTAGGTGCAAATTCCTGGGACCTCTTTGACAGAGCCGACAGTGTATAGGGT
>CAVEKR010000142.1:0-3959 GCA_963616365.1 Bacteroidaceae bacterium | reverse complement strand
GGGAAGACGCCGCGAGAATTAGGGCTAGAAAGGTGACAAAAATGAACGTTTCAAAAGAAGGTCTAAAACAACTTATTTCTCAATTTGGAGAATAAGAACGCACCATTGAAGAACAGGCTATTATTTCAATGTTTAATTCCAGAGTTTTATCTGCAAATTGGCAAGAAAAAGAAGAGTTAAGTAATAACGCAAAAGAAATTTTCGATAAGCGCTTTATGCATAAAAATGCGTAGTATAACGCCTGCTTGATAGGGGAGGCACGCCATATCCGTTGCGGCGCTTGTCACTGCCGAGTGTGGTGTTCGCTATTATAAAGTACCTGCTTAATATGGGGACACCGTTGTAAAACGCCTGTTCAACAGGGGGTATCATTACAAAACGCCCGCTCAATGGTGGCGCACGCCGCAATCAAAAGGCGTCGCGCGATTTTTTTAAAAAAATCTTCATATTTTTCGCACAAAACGTTCGCAAAATGGCTATACTTAAATTCAATGACGGTTTTAGGACAAAAAGGAGGCTTATTTGCAAGCAATGTTTTCTAAAAGCGCTAAGCGTTAAGCGCTAAGCACCAAATGTAGGAGCGCTTAGCACAAAAGTACTAAGCAAAGTGCAGGTAAAAGCGTTAAGTGCACAGTGCTTTATGTACGGCAAAAGCGCTCAGTACAAAGGCACAAAAGCGCCAAGCGCAAAAAACTCTAAACGATTGACACTTGTTTAAGTTTAAGGAACTCTTTAAGAAAAGGGGTATTAGAATGTTATTTGATGTTTATGGAAGTATGGCAGGCTTTCAGTGGATAGGCTGGGTCATGGTCTTTTTGGCTTTGATTTTGGTCAACGAATTTGCTCGTCGCTGGAAGGCTGGAGGCATTTTTTGCTTTCTCATTTTGCCAGCATGTCTGACAGTTTACTTTATTGTCGTAGCAGTTTCTGCTGCAAGCGGTGCCGAATGGGCGCTCAACAATCCAACCTACACAGACATGAACAGCTGGTTCCACTACGCCAAGCTATACGCCGCAACTGCAGGCTGTATAGGCTTTATGGTGCTCAAATACCAGTGGGGCAGCTTGGGCAAGGCGCACTGGTTTAAATGCTTTCCGTTTGTGATTGTCGCCATCAATATTATGATTGCTGTAGTATCTGACTTTGAAAGTGCTATCAGAGCATTTGGAACCACCTGGATATCCACAGAAGGCGTGCTCTTGCACGGCGGCTGGCACAATGTCTTTAATGGCATTGCAGGTATCCTTAACATCTTTGTTATGACTGGCTGGTTTGGCATTTACGTTTCAAAGAAAAAGCAGGATATGTTATGGCCTGACATGACATGGGTCTTTATCATTTCATACGACATTTGGAACTTCTGCTACACCTACAACTGCCTGCCAACTCACAGCTGGTATTGCGGTTTAGCGCTGCTTTTGGCACCAACTGTTGCTGGTCTTATTTGGAACAAAGGTGGCTGGATTCAAAACAGGGCGAACACCCTGGCGCTTTGGTGCATGTTCTGCCAGGTCGTTCCATTCTTTGCAAATGACTCCATCTTTGCGGTGCACAGCGTAAACAACCCAGACGTAAACCTCGTCATTTCTTTGCTGGCTCTGTTTGCTAATATTGCTGCTATTTCTTATGTTATCTATCGTAGCAAAAAGCTTGGCCACAACCCGTACACGCAGGAGATTTTTGTTGGCACCAAGTCTTACGAGAAGGCACTTGCTCGCCGTGAAGAAAACTTTGAAGAGCTCCACGACGCTAAAAAAGAAGACGACGCTGACAAAAAGGAGCGCAGCGCTGCAAGTAGTGCCGCAAAGCAGGAAAACATCCAGAAAAGTTCTGCAAAAAGTAAGGGTTTTAAGGCAAGCAAGGCCAATCAGACAAACCACGATAAGGAATGATGTTAGAATAAGCAGGCAAGGTTTTATGGCGAACACCTCGGTGGGGTTGCTGCAAAAAGCAGCAGGTAAACAAGTCTCATAGACTTAAGACCTAAAGATTTATCAGCCCTTAATGTAAAGGAAGTTGTATTTATGTTTGAATCGACATTTAACAGAGTGACAGGAAGCGTCATTGCAAGTGGTATAGCATCCATTGTCCTAGGGATACTTTTTTTGATGGCGCCCGTGCTTTCTGCTTTGACCATGTGCTTTTTTATAGGCATCATGATTGTAATAGCAGGTGTTGCAAAAATGATCTTTTGCTTTGTCCAGGCAAGAGATATTGCAGCTTCTTTTATTGGCGGGCTTTTGATGTTTCTTATTGGTCTGTTATGCCTGTTTAGACCTGACATAATTGCGAGCTTTTTGACCATTATGGCAGGTATTTATGTTGTTGCTAATGGTGTTTTGTCTTTGAGCGAAGGCATTACCTGCGCTCGCGCAAAAATCAGCGGCGGCGTTTTGATTGTTGTTATGTCAATCTTGCTTATTATCTGCGGCTTTTATATCATGTTTGCACCTTTTAGCTACATCATGATTATGGCTGGAATTGTTTTGATTGTAGATGGCATTTTCAACTTCATTTTTGTTGCCGTGCTAAAAGACAAGGTAGAGCAAGCAAAAGAAGAGCTTATGCTTTAATAGTTTGAATAGCTCATGCTCTAAAGGTTTTTGTCTTATTTTATGGCGAACACCTTACTAGCTTTAGGCGCGCCCCCTCAAATGAGGGAGCGCGCCTTTTTTTTTGCAACAGGGGTGTTCACCAAAATTTAACATGTAGGTGCTCTGTATTTTGCCCTTTTAGGTTACAATTTTTCAAATACTTAAAACCAATGTCTTGATGTTTTGCTATAGTGCATAAGTTAATAGAAAAATTCGCCTTTGGCTGCAGTGTTTGGCTTGTGGCGCGCAAGTTTGGTTTGCAGCCTTTAGTGGAGAAAAGTTCGCCTTTATTGTAGAGGTCTCTTGTTTTTTATTTTGCTTTTATAGCAAGAAAACCCCACTTTAAGGCGGCATTTCAAGAGTAGAAAAAAAGAGTAGAAAAAGGAAACATACAGAGCGCATATTATGGCAACGTATCGTTCAAGAAAAAATGGTTCGCTGAATTTGGGGAGCTCATCTTCAAAAAAGCGCAAATTAAAGACATCATCTAAGGGGCTTAATATCCAACAAGCCGCAGCTAGACGTATGTCTAGTCAAGGCGGCTTTTCAAATCCAAATTCAGGCGATGCTTTCCGCGGCGCTTCCTCTAGTCGCGGCTCTTCTTCTGATGCGGCTCGCAGCACTTCTGGCGCTTCTAGCATGTATGAGCGTCCATCAAGGGCAAGACTAGCATATGAGCAAAGCAAACAAGAGCTCTACGAGCGAGAAGAAGACGCTTTTTATAACGAGTCATATTTAAACTCTAAATCTCCAAGGTCTTCTTCAGGCTTTGAAGGTCGCGGCTATTCACAAGGCTACTCACAAGGACATCAGCAAGGCTACCAGCAGGGATACCCACAAGGTTACCAGCAAAACCGCCAAGCAGGCAGGGCTGCGGCTCAAAGATATGCTGGTCAGCAAGCAGGGTATTCGCCAGACAAATTTACATCGGATAAATTTGTGCAGCAGCCACAGCAAGCACAAAAACAACAAAGCGGCAAATCAATGAGCATTTTTGGCGCGCATACTCCTACCAGCAGCAATGCCGCTGTCAATTTCTTTTTAAGAAACAGTCGCATTTTTGCGCCCATTTTTCTTGTGATTATTATCTTGCTCTTGATTGGCATTATTGATCTATTTGGAACCATTGGAAAAGTGCACGCAGGGGTCAAGGTCCAAGGCGTTGATGTTGGTGGGCTTTCTCAAGAAGAGGCAGCTGTGCGCATTGAAGAAGGCTTAAAACCAAAGCTTGCAGAGGCTCAAGTTACAATCTATAAGGACGAAGCGCTCGCTCAAAACGATGGAGCGACGCTGGCTGACACATCTGTTGTGGGTTCAGCTCATATTGCAAATGCTGCAACTGCGGCAAATGCTTCTTCTGCGTCT
>CAVEKR010000141.1:0-3982 GCA_963616365.1 Bacteroidaceae bacterium | reverse complement strand
GAATTTTTGCCAAAAGTGGCAAAAAAATCGAATAGAAGGGCTAAGATTGACGCAATGTTCACTCTAAACGCGCCACAAGGAAAGCCGCATTGCTAAACTTGAAGTAATTCCATGCCAAATGCGCACTTTTGGTGTATATGAATATGAACACACATACACATTTTTGCGCAAAAAATGTAACGGCAAAATAACAACCGAGTTCATGTGTGAACATACCTTCACATGCAGAAATGAAAAATAACAGCTCGGTAAATCCACCCAAAATGCTCCAATTTTTTTGAAACTTAGCGTTAGCATATCTACGTTAAACACGTTAAGTTTTAACTGCTTTGAGCTTATTTTTCGTGACGAACACCACACTGGTTGTGACGTACACTTAACAGCGCCGCATCTTAATTGCGCCGCTACCAAACAAACCAACAACTCGCAACTGCGCGTGGTGTTCGCCATAAGCGCGCCCAACAGCGCAAACGTGCCGCCCACACTGGCAAGCGCGCCCACGCAGCCGCGCAAGCGCCAGTCGCACTCGCAAAACGCGCAGGGGGGCACGTCAAAAACAATGCTCAAAGCCAAATTTACGAAAGGAGTTTTTGAAAAAACTATGTCTGGACTAACAAGACAACAAAAATTGATGGTAGCAGTTCTTTTAACAGGGGCAATTTTGGTAGTGCTCAACGCGACTTTTTTGTCGCCGGCGCTGCCCCACATCATGAAAGACACTGGCGTTGACCAAACCTTGGTACAGTATTTGACCTCGGGTTATGCATTGCTTGAGGCCGTAATTATTCCGCTCAACGCGTTTTTTATTGGACGCTTTAGCACGCGCAAGCTTTTTATTGGCGGAATGTCTTGCTTTGGAGTTGGAGCCATAATTGCAGCTGCAAGCCCCAATTTTCCCATTCTTTTGGGCGGGCGAATTTTGCAAGCATGTGGAACTGGCATTGTAATGCCTATGGTGTTCACCCTTGTGCTTTTGATTTTCCCGCGCGAAAACCGCGGCGCTGCCATGGGCATTGTGGGTCTACTGATCTCTTTTGCCCCAGCTATTGGGCCTTCTTTGTCAGGTATATTAGTAGATACCGTTGGCTGGCGTGCGCTTTTTATTATTGTTACTTCTCTTACGGTGCTCGTGGTCATTTTTGCAAGCTTTTCTCTTACCAACTTTACAAAATTTGAGCGAGTGCCCTTTGAGCCGCTCTCTGTTGTGCTCCTAGCCATTGGAATGGTGAGCTTTTTGTATGGTTTATCCACCTTCTCAAGTGCAAACAACCTAATTTTGACCATTGGGCTTATGGTTTTTGGCCTGATTTTTTTGGGACTTTTTGCTCACAGACAAACCAAGCTCGAAAACCCGCTTTTGCGCATTCAGGTTCTTAAAACGCGCCGCTACAGAACAGCAGCAATAACCTGCATGTTGCTTGAAGCAGCCCTTGTAGGCTCTGAGGTTGTGCTTCCAATCTATGTACAAAACGTGCTCGGTCAACCTGCAACTGTATCTGGTCTTATAATGCTCCCTGGAGCTGTTTTGGGTGCTTTTATGGGGCTTTTAGCTGGGCGAATTTTCGACAAAAAAGGCGTAAGAAAAATTGCCTGCACGGGCGCTGTCATTATTGCGGCATCTTCAGTTGCCATTGCAAACTTTCAAATTGATATGTCGCCGCTTATCGTATGTGTTACCTACACCTTTTTAGGCATAGGAATACAGTCTTTGATAACGCCGCTCAATACTTGGGGTATAAATTCGCTGGATAACAAGCTTATTCAGCACGCAAATGCTGTGGGTTCTACCTTTAACCAGGTCGGCGCCTCTTTTGGAACGGCGCTTTTAGCCTCCCTATCTGCGCTAGGTCCTGTATTTAGCAGCTCAAGTGATGCGCGCGTGCTCACATATACTGGCGTGCATGTTTCTTTTATTGGCATGTGCTGCCTTATCTGCATAGTTGCTTTGATTATCTTTACCTGCGCAAGAAACAGCAAAAGCGAGATTGCCAAAGAAACTGCCAAGCGCGACCAAGTCCCAGAGGGCATTCCTGGAAAAGACAGAGATTGGCTCATCGGCGATGTCATGGACGTTCACCCTGCAACAATCAACGGCAACGACCCTGTTTCTAAGGCCATTATCATCATGAAAGATAGGCACACATCAGGGCTTCCCGTCCTTGATGATGCTGGCAAGCTGATAGGCTTTGTGGCAGACGGCGACATCTTGAAATACCTCTCCAAGCAGGGCGGTTCGTACTTTACAGACCGCACCAACTTCTACACCCTGCTTGAGGACAAAGAGTTCTTGGACCGCCTAAAAGACCTTATCAAGCTGCCCGTTATCAACATCTCGACAAAAGAGGTCATCAGCGTAAACGCCTTCCAGCCTGCAGAAGACGCCTTTAAGGTGCTCTCTGAAAAGCGCATCAAAAAGGTTCCCGTGCTTGATGGAGATGCGCTGGTAGGCTCCCTAAGCCGCAACAACGTGATGATTGCTTTGGCACAGCTCCAAGAGGGATTTTAGCTCCAAAAGGGATTTAATGGCGAACACCACACTAGCAGGGTGTTCGCCATGCTTGTTTAATTATTTAATAGCGACGCCTGCGCCAAAGAGCAGCTCACGCTCGTCTTCTGGCAGATTGCTTCTAGCTTTATCGCGGACACCGTTAACGCCAATGAAAAATTGGCGCATCATGGCAACCATCATGTAGCGCCCCTTTGGCGTGAGGGTGATTTCTTCTTCTGTGTCTGTGGCAATAGCGCCGCTTAGCTTGAAAAACTCGTATTCTGCGCGCAAGCCTTCAGGGACTGTGCAGCCAAAATCCTCTTTCCAGCGGCGCTTATCAAGGCGCAAACCAAAAAGAGACATCATAAAGCGATACCTCATGTGGTCTTTTTTGGAAAACTCGGTTGCTCCCATAACACTCATGTGACCTGCTTCTATTGCCTCGTTATATTGGTTGATAGAAAAAGTGTTGATGTGCAGCTTCTCATCCAAAAAGCTCATACCGCCAGAGCCTATAGCTGGGTATTCTTCAAAATCCACGATGTATTCGTCAATCATGGCATCGCTTGCAGAGTTAAATGTCCAAGCATCGCCAAAGACAAAGGGGGCGGCGTTTTTGCTCCTCTGTGCTGCTGAGGCAGGGTTTTCTGCGGCGCTCTTAGCGGATTGCTCTGTCGCTGCAGCAGCGCCGCTAGCGGCATCAGCAGTAGCGTCCTCCCCCGTCAGCTCTTGGCAAATAATCTCATAAAAGCGCTGCTCACGCTTGTAGTCGACCTTGCCAACTGTTAAAGCCAAGCTTTTTTCCACAGCAGGGCTTGCCATCAAGGGATAAAAGGTAGTTTGATTAGCATGCGTTTGCTTTATTACATCTAAATCATGACGCAGCATTTCTTCATTTTGAGCAGGAAAGTTAAAAATCATGTCGACATTTAGCGAGGTAAACGCCTTGCTATCTGCCACCTCTTGCACCTGCTGAGCAATTTTTTGCGCGCTGCCATACTTCTCGTACCTATCCATTTGCTTGAGCAGTCCATCATCAAAGCTTTGCACACCAACAGACAAACGCTGTATTTTACCTGCAAAAAGCTCGATAGTCTCTTTTGTCAAATGATTTGGATTGGTCTCGCAGCTGACCTCTTTAATAGAAAAAGTATCGCGTGCACAATCAATGGTTTTTAGCAGCTCAGATGCATTAATCGTAGGTGTTCCTCCGCCAATATAAAGCGACTCAAAATCATAGCCAAGGCCTGCCACCATCTGCATTTCTGCACGCAAATTCTTAAAATAGCGCTGCGCCTTTTGTTCCTGATACGGAAAACGATTAAAGCTGCAATAAGGGCAAAGACGCTCACAAAACGGAACATGCATGTAAAGCATGTACTTCATAGAAGGCTTAGGAGCAGGCAAAACCGCATGCTCTGGCGTCGTAATCGGCGCAATATCTAGATAATGCCCATTCATCATGCGCACAACGCGCGACAATATACGCTCAGA
>CAVEKR010000140.1:0-4055 GCA_963616365.1 Bacteroidaceae bacterium | reverse complement strand
CGGCCATGGCGTTTGCCCTAGGACACACTGTTTTATCTGCAGCTTTTAGCTTGGCAAACAACCTGCCAAACATGATTTATGAACTTGTAGCAGGAGGAGTGCTCTCTGCTGCATTCTTGCCCATTTATTTGCAAATTCGCAATGGTCAAGCGGGCAAAACCACCCAAGCTGCCAAGCTTCAACAAGATAAAACTGGAGACGTCAAAACCCGCCTAAACAACAACCAAGCCGCTCAACCTCAGCCACAGCAAACCCAAGCAAGCAGCCCCCAAGAAACAAAATCTCAAAGCGACATAAAAGCCCAGCTCTACGCCTCCAACCTATTGTCAATAACGGTTGTTTTTCTAGGAGTTGTAGCACTTATTGCATCTATTTTTGCACCGCAAGTCATGATAACGCAAAGTATGTTTAGCTCTGCAAGCGATGCAACTGTGCAAGAAGCCACTTGGTTTTTCCGATTCTTCTCTTTTCAGATAATTTTCTATGGTATATCTGCTATTTTTGGTGGTCTGCTCAATGCGCATCGCCAATATTTTTGGCCAGCAGTAAGTTCCATTTTTATGAACATCATAGCTATTGCAACATTTTTTATTTATCCCGCTCTATCTGATAACAACCCAACAGCAGCAAATATTATGCTTGCCACAGGAACGCTTTTATCTATTGTGATAATGGCTGCAGTCCAACTACCTGCGCTTATCAAAGCTGGCTTTAAGTTTAAGTTTTATATAAACTTTAAAGGCGAAGGCATACGTTCCACATTTCACCTAGCTTTGCCTGCGATTTTATGCACTGCCATCAATTTGGTTTCTATGAGCTTTATGAACTCATGCGCACTTTATGTAGCAGACACTGGTCCTGCATCCATAACATATGCTTGGCTTTGGTATCAATTGCCATATGGCGTGCTTTCTGTGGCGCTTTCCACTGCGCTTTTTACGGAAATGAGCCACAGCAGCGCCAAAAACGACTGGTCAGAGTTCAAAAAGCAGCTCAATTTTGGCTTGCGAACAACCTGCCTGCTCATCATTCCAATGGCTGCCGCGCTCTATGTTTGCGCCCCGCAGCTAATCGGATTATACAGCGCAGGAAAATTTAGTGCAGATAGCATTATTCCTGTGGCGCAACTTCTTAGTGGCTGGGCGTTTACCCTGCCCTTATATGCTGTCTACATGTTTTTGTATCGAGCTTTTTCTGCTATAAAAGACCTAAAAACTGTTGCCCTATGCAACTTTATCTTGACCTTTGGTCAGGTCGCAATTTATCTTTTATGCACAGGCGTTATAAATGAAAACATCAACTTTGGGCTGGTAGGAATACCTATTGCAGACACTGCATTTTACGCTTGCATGATGATAGTTCTCTTGATTGTTTTATATAGGCGCCTAGGAAACTTCCAAATCAAAGCCCTAGTTTTCCACGTGCTAAAAATCGCATTTGCCTCAGTTCTTGCAGCGTTTCAAGCGTTTTTCTTTAGCAAATTCTTGCAACGCAATTTTATCTTTGATGGGCTTTTGGGATCATTTGAGCTGCTCATCATTGTTGGTGCAGTGGATTTATTCTTAACAATTGTGCTATGCCGCATATTTCACGTAGAAGAAATCTCAAACATTACAGCGCGCCTCAAAGCCAAACTATCGCGCAAATAATTTATGGTGGCGAACACCCCGCTGGGCTGTGTTCGTTTTTATGGCGAACACCCTGCTGGGGTTGCCGCCGTTTTGGGCGACGCACCCCTTTATTAGGCTACATAGCAAACAAGGTGTTCGCCAACACAATCATGATGGCAAACACCTTGTTATGCAGCAAGCATGCAGACTGTAGCGACAGGATAATTTAGCAGCTAGTCATTAGCGTTTTTGAAGTTTTTGACAAATCTATAGCCATATCCGCGCACAGTCTCGATGATGCTTGGGTCAAGACCAACGCTTGCTAGTTTGTCACGCAGGCGTTTTATGTGTGTGTCCACCGTTTTGGTCTCAACAACATATTGCCAATCCCAGGCCTCTTTGAGCAGTTGCTCGCGACCAAGCACTGTACCTGCATGATTCATCAAGGTTAAGAGCAGCTCAAATTCGCGAGGTGTGAGCTCGATTTCTTGCCCATTATATGTGGCGCGATGGCCTGCCTCATCCAAATGAATACCAGAAACATCCAGCACGCGAGCGCCCTCTTTTGCCATCTCTGCAGGGTTTGGGCTGCGGCGCAAAAGAGCATGAACGCGCGCGAGCAGCTCACGTATGCCAAAAGGCTTGGCTAAATAATCATCTCCGCCAAGCTCTAGACCAACGACCTTGTCAAGCTCGGTGTCTCTAGCAGACAAAAAGAGCACGGGCACATTGGACCTTTGGCGAATACGGCGGCACGCCTCATAGCCATCTATACCTGGCAACATGACATCTAAAATAATGAGGTCATAGTTGTTTTCTTGTGCCATTTCAACGGCCTTGTCGCCTGCATCGGCAACGTCTACTTTATAGCCTTCTCTTTCGAGGTTAAAGCTTACAAAGTCTGTAATAGATTGCTCGTCATCTACTACAAGAATTCGTGTTTCAGATGTCTCATCCATGTTTTTGCCTTGTCTCTTAAACTTTTTTGCACCTAGGGAGTGCCTCATGTGGAGGGCGTTTGCCAATCGCCTGTGGCGTTTGCCAACATTTTAGCTGGTAATGCGTGCTGTGTTTGCTAGCACTGTGCGTGAGCGCGTGTCAAAATTTTTGCTATCAACTCGCGGGGTGTTCGCCATAATGCTAAGCAACAAGCCCGTGTGGCGTTCGCCAAAATTAAGCGGCAAGCGCGCGGGGCGTTCGCCATTATATTAGCCAACCAGCAACCAGCGGGGCGTTTGGCATTATTAATCAGCAATCCCTAGTGCGTATTTTGCATGAGACTATTGTATACGAGAATTTCGGGCATTTTTTAAGCTGTAACGAAACCGTTTTGACGCTTTGGAGGGCTTTTGAGAATGTGGGGCGTTGGCGTATTTGGAAATTGTATAATGAGGTCATGTTATTGGCAATTGATATAGGAAATACGCAGACGAGCTTTGGGCTTTTTGATGGCGCGCGCCTTGAGCATCATTGGGTGTGTTCGAGCAATGTCGCGGCGACCCAAGACGAGCTATACGTTGCGCTTCATGCTCAGCTTGACATGGTCAAGCTTGACTTTTCTGCGTTGGACGGCATAATTATTGCCTGCGTTGTTCCTGCGTTAAAACGCCCGTGGGCAGAGGTTTCGCGTCGAATCACTGGCAAGGACTGCATGTGGGTATCTGCCCAGCTAAACACTGGTCTTGCTATGAAATATGACAATCCTGCAGAAATTGGAGCGGACCGCATTGCAGATGCCGTGGCGGCTTTTGAGAGGTTTGGCGCGCCTGTGCTTGTGGTCGATTTGGGGACGGCTACAAACATCGAGGTCATCAATAGTGCTGGGGAGTTTTTGGGCGGCATAATAGCGCCAGGTCTTGAAATGGGAGCAAGCGTTCTAGCAGCAAAAACGGCTCAGCTGCCGCAGGTGGATTTTTCTAAGCCAAAGCACATCATTGGCTCAAATACCATAGATGCCATGCATACAGGCATTATTTATGGGGAGGTCAAGCGTATTGACGGGCTGGTCGAGCTCGTATTTGACGAGCTAGGATACACAGCGCCTGTCGTTGCGACAGGCGGGATATCTTTTGGGATTGCACAACTTTCGCATTGTGTAACAGATTGCGACCCGCTGCTTACGCTGTACGGCTTGCGGCTTTTGTATGATAAAAATGCTGGTGAAGGTTAATTATGACGAATGCCACGGTTGCGGGGGCTATACTGTGGGCGCCAGCGGGGCTAGTTATGACGAACGCCACGGTTGCGGTGGCGCGTGTTGGCGAAGGACATGGCTGCGGCGCGCGGTTTTGCTGGGTGAACGCTACGTTAGCAGCGAAAAGCGCCTGCGGTGTGGGCTGGTTATTGTGAAGGTTGATTATGGTAAAGAAAAGCTCTAGTGATAAAAAAAAGTCTGCTTCTAAGAAAGAGTCTTCTGTAAAGGACGTGGCGGCAAAGGCGGCGTCT
>CAVEKR010000139.1:0-4122 GCA_963616365.1 Bacteroidaceae bacterium | reverse complement strand
GTATGCGCAAGGCGTGTGTAGTATATGTGGTGAACACCCAACGCGCGTGTAGTGTGTCTGCAAAATGAGTTTATGCAGCGTGCGTATAGTGTGTATCTACAAAATGGGTTTGTGCAGCGCGAATATGGCGCGTACCTATAAAAAATCGTAAATATGGCGAAAACCTACAAAAAGCCAAAAGGAGAAATTGAAATGGAAAAAGCTAGCACAAATTTGAGGAAAAATATATTTGAACGTCTATTTGGTGGGCTTAAAATGGGCTGGCCTGGCGTTATTATATTTGCTTTGATAGCAGGTATTTATACTGGTGCAATGCTTATTATTCCTGCAACTGAAAATACTTCATTTAGAGATATTGGCATTACTTATGAGTTTTGGCTTATCTTTGCTTTTATTATTGCGTCAAATTGCAAGAAAAACTGGGAATCAGCTCTAAAGACTTTTGTCTTTTTTCTTATTAGTCAACCTGTTATTTTCTTAGTCGAGATTGCCTTCAAATATTTAAGTGTTGATATGGCAATGTATTACTTAACTGGCGTTTGGGGCTTGAGCATTATTATGACCTTGCCAGGAGGTTTTATTGCATACTATATAAGCAAGCAAAACGCACTTGGGGCTGTTATTTTAGGACTGGGCTGCACAATCCAAGCAGTCTTGGGTGTTCACTATGCAATAGAAATGGTTAATAATTTTCCATTCCATTTGCTTAGCTGCATTATATGTTTTGCCTCTTTAATTATCATGATATTTACCATTCAAAAGCAAAACAAATACAGAGCCCTTGCCTTTGCAGTCGTAATAATCGTAAGCGCAGCTCTTCTAGGCTATGCTGTCTTAAACGGCTTGACCCTCTAACCTGCGTTAACTTATAAGAAACCTAGGCGAACTAGAGGGCGCCACTTTACATGCAGCGGCAGCGCCCACCAAGCAGCGACGGCGCCACCATACATGCAGCGCCCGCGCCCACCAAGCGCGGCAGCGCCCACCAAGCAACAGCGCTCGCCAAGCGCGCCCGCTGCCCCAAGACCAAGCACGACCCAGCACTATTCCTTAGCGTTCTTCTTGCGTTGACGAGCCCAAACGCGATTTGCAAGACCGTAAATGTCGATAAAGCCTTTGGCGCTATCGCGATTAAAGCTATCTCCTGTATCATAGGTTGCCAAATTATAATCGTAAAGCGAATTTTCAGAGCGTCTGCCCACTACAACGCATGAGCCCTTATAAAAACGCAGGCGAACATCTCCTGTGAGCACCTTTTGAGTAGTATCACAAAAACCATCCAAGGCTTCTTTAAGCGGAGAATACCACATTCCGTTATAAACCAAATCCGCCCATTTTTCTTCAATGATGGGCTTAAAGTGCAAGACCTCGCGCTCAAGACATAAATCTTCTAAAGCCTTGTGAGCCACAATAATAGATAAAGCTCCAGGAACTTCATAACATTCGCGAGACTTCAAACCAACAAGGCGATTTTCTACCATGTCAATGCGACCATACCCATTGCGACCAGCAATTTCATTCATCTTCAAAATAATCTCATGAAAACTCATCTTTTGCCCGTCCAAAGAACAAGGCACACCCTCTTCAAAGCCAATGACCACAACATCGCCTTCTGCAGGTGCCTCATAACTAGAACGCGTCAGCGTGTACACATCTTCTGGCGGCTCTGCCCATGGGTCTTCTAAAACGCCGCACTCAATGGCACGCCCCCACAAATTATCATCAATCGAATAAGGAGACTCCTTAGTGGTAGGAACAGGAACATCGTGCGCGCGCGCCCATTCCATCTCGTCATTTCTAGTGTGCAAGTCCCACTCACGCACAGGAGCCAAAATCGTCAAGTCAGGGTCAAGAGCCTGGACAGCCATCTCAAAACGAACCTGGTCATTGCCCTTGCCAGTGCAGCCGTGCGCCACATATTTAGCGCCGTGTTCGTGAGCAATATCAACCAAGTGCTTTGCAATCACAGGGCGCGACAAGCAGCTGACCATAGGATATTTATTTTCATACATGCAATTAGCAGCCAAAGCCTTGCTCAAAAAATCGTTGACATACTCCTCGCGCATATCAATTGCCAAAGACTCAATCGCGCCAACCTTGAGCGCCTTTTCGCGCACAAACTCCAAGTCCTGACGCTCCTGCCCAACATCGCCGACCATAGTAATTACATCTAAGCCCTTTTCTTCCATGAGCCATTTAATGCATACAGAAGTGTCCAAACCTCCTGAATATGCAAGTACTACCCTGTCTTTTCCCATTTTTTTACTTCCTTTCTGCTTTTTTGCATTTTACTTTTTTTAATGGCGAACGCCCTGCTAGCTAGTAGAGTTTTGCGTTCTATACACTGCGTCTAGCTCGCGTGGCGTTCGCCATGAAATTTATCACCTATTATAATGGCGAACACCATTTTAATGACGAACGCCCTGCTAGCAATTCCATTAGTTTAAGACGCCAGCAAAAACTCACTCAGCACCCAAAAGATTAGTTTAGAGCGCCAGTAAAAAACTCACTAAGCGCCCAAAAGGCATGAAAGCAATGCTTTTTGTGCGTGAAGGCGGTTTTCTGCCTCGTCAAAAATAACTGATTGAGAACCATCTAGCACCTCATCTGTTGCCTCTTCACCCCTGTGAGCAGGCAGGCAATGCATGAAAATTGCATCATCAGCGCATTTTTGCATGAGAGCGTCGTTCACTTGAAAGCCATCAAAATCTTTCAGGCGCTTGTCGTGTTCGGCTTCATCGCCCATAGAAGTCCAAGTATCTGTGATGATAACATCTGAGGCTTCGAGTGCCTCGACATCATTATCAAGGCGCAAAGAGCCGCCGTACTTTTTGCACGCATCAAGGCATTCCTGTACTATCTCAGATTTTGGCATATAGTCTTTGGGACAGATTATCTGAACATCCATCTTAGCCAAAGCAGCGAGTTCCATGTAGGTGTTTGCCATATTATTGCCATCTCCAATATAGGCAAGCTTTATACCCTCTAGACTGCCCTTATGCTCAATGATTGTGAGTGCATCTGCTAGACCTTGGCATGGATGAAAATCATCGGTAAGCGCATTTATCACAGGGATTTTTGCCCAATGTGCCACCTCTTCTATTTTTGACTGCTCAAAGGTTCTAAGCACTATTGCATCTACAAAGCGCTCCAGCACAAGAGTTGTATCATGAACTGTCTCTCCGCGAGAAAACGCCGAATGATCATCGCTCATGACAATTGGCTGTGCCCCTAAGCGCGCAACTCCAACCTCAAAGCTTGTTCGGGTGCGCAAGCTGGGTTTTTCCATGATGATAGCAACTGCCTTGTTTTGACATGGGTGTTCATAAACACCAGACTTCCAATCTGCCTTTTGCTTTTGAGCTACTTTTAAAACGTAGTCAAACTCTGAAGGGTCAAGGTCAAAAAGCCGCAGCAAATCCCTGCCTTTAAGTGTGTTTTCAGCCATACTCTAACTCCTTTCAGCTGTTTTTGCTAGTTAGTCGCGTTATTCTTAGTTCGCTTTATTTCGGTCGCGTTATTCTTAGTTCGCTTTTCTGTTCGGTCGCGTTATTTTTGGTTCGCCTTGTTTTTAGTCGCCCTATTATTATGCTTTCTTATCTTCAGCTTCTTTATAAAAAAGCGGCAATTTTTCTATTAATGCATCAATGTCATCTTTAGTAATAGTAAGCGGCGGCAAAAAGCGCAAGATATTATTTTTTGGAGCATTAAGAACAAACCCCTGCTCAAGGGCTGTAGTAACGAGGGTGTTCGCCACCTCATTTTTAATAGTAGCGCCAATCATTAAACCGCTACCGCGCACATCTTCTATAAATGACAACTCTTGGAGTTTTTGCATGAAGTAATCTCCCGCCTCTTGCACGTGCCCACAAAAGCCGTCTTCTTTCATGATGTTTGTTGTTTCTAGTGCTGCAGCGCACGCAATTGGCGAACCTCCAAATGTAGAGCCATGCATTCCAGGTTTTAGTATTTCTGCTGCCTGTCCACATGCTGCAAAAGCCCCTGCTGGGATACCGTTTGCGATGCCTTTTGCCATGGTCACCACATCTGGAACAATCCCAAATTTTTGGAAAGCAAAATATTTTCCACTGCGGCAAAAACCAGTTTGGACCTCGTCTACCA
>CAVEKR010000138.1:1702-4230 GCA_963616365.1 Bacteroidaceae bacterium | reverse complement strand
TCACGCTCAAAACTTGTGAGAGTGTGCTCGACACATTCATCAATATTGTTAAGTTTACAAGCGCCATCCAAAAAAAACTGAACTGCCACCTCGTTTGCAGCATTCATCACACAAGGGAGCGTCCCCCCAGCTTTACCTGCCTCTAGCGCTAGCTTTAAGCAGCGGAAAACCTCAAGGTCTGGTGCAAAAAACTCCAAAGAAGACAATTGAGTTAGGTCAAGATCTTTTGCAGGGGACGCAAACCGGTGCGGATAGCTTAGCGCATATTGAATAGGAATGCGCATGTCAGCAACACCAAGGTGTGCTTTTATAGAACCGTCCACATATTGAACAGCAGAATGAATACAACTTTGCGGATGAATTACCACGCGAACATCATCAATTGGCACGTCAAAAAGGTGGTGCGCCTCGATAACTTCAAGCCCCTTATTCATCAAAGTAGCAGAATCGATGGTAATCTTTTTACCCATATTCCAAGTTGGGTGAGAAAGCGCATCTGCAGCGCTGACCTGCCCTAACTGCTCGCGAGTGAACCCTCTAAAAGGGCCTCCGCTACAGGTAAGCCAAATGCACGACATCTCAGAATGGCTCTCGCCCAAAAGGCATTGATAAATTGCGCTGTGCTCGCTATCCACAGGCAGCAAAGTTTCATGACTTGCAAGCGGCATGAGCAAATCGCCTGCTACAACAAGGGATTCTTTATTGGCAAGAGCAAGTTTTTTATTGCTTTTAAGCGCCGTATAACTTGCACGCATGCCGGCTTCTCCAGATAAAGCGTTAAGTACAATGTCAACGTTATTAAGGCGGCAAAGCTCTTCTATGGCGGCCGCACCAAAGTCTATATGTGGTTTGACCTGTGTGTTTTCACTTGTGGCTGCAGGTGTGCTTTCCTGCGCGTTTACGGGCGCGTTTGTATCCGCACCCACGGGCGCATTTGCGCGTTTGCCATTATTTGCTTGGAGATTTTCCAGTTTGGCGAACACCTCGGTGCTTTTTAGACTCTCATCAGCTAAAACAAGGTGTTCAACGCTAAATTCTTGGACAATTTTTATAAGAGCATCAACATTTTTATTAGTGTTCGACATTAAACTCTTGAGCAATTTTTGTAAGTGCATCAACATTTTTATTAGCAGAAACTGCGACAATCTTAAACTTGTCTGGATGTTTGCGCACTACATCAAGGGTTTGTGTTCCAATAGAACCTGTGGCTCCAAGCAGGGCAATCTTTGTGAGTCCTTGCGCGTCAGTATTTGTGGCGGCGCTCGAGTTTGCGCTTTCAGCAGATTTCGTGACGGCGTTCACATTTTTAGCGGCGCTCGAGTTCATGGTCAAGTCACCACCTACAGCGGCGTTCGCACTTCTAACAGCACTCATAGCATGAACCCCACAAACATAGATAAAAAGCTATTCACATAGGGAGCTACAGCGATTGCACCATATGCAACTACGCAGGCAAAAATCAAAGAATCGGAGCGGTCAAGTAAGCCACCATGACCTGGCATAATGTCTCCTGAATCTTTAACGGCAAACCCGCGCTTTATGTGTGATTCCATTAAGTCACCAATAATGCCTGCTATTGCCACCAAAATTCCAATGATAATAGCCCATGCAAAACTAAACCCGCAATGCGGCAAGAAAACAGGAACTAAAACCCACATTGCTATGCAGCCCAAAAGACCACAAATAACGCCTTCCCAAGATTTTTTTGGGCTAATTTTTGGCATGAATTTATGCTTGCCAAAAGCAGAACCGCCAAGGTAGGCAAAGGCATCAGATGCACAAACGCTCAAAAATAACATGACGCCCAAAATTCCGCCATCAAGTCCATCTAAATATCCTCTGACCAAAACATATCCGCAAGGCAAAAGCCCAGTATAGAGGTAGGCAAAAATTGTTAGGGCAACGTCTTCTATCGCTACTTTTTCATCACCAAAATAGCGCCAAACTGCAATAGCAGCACCGCAAAAAGCAATGGCCAAAGGAGCAAACAATATATGATTACTGTGAACAAAAAAGACAAGAGAAAAAGGTATGAGACCTGCAGTTATTGTTCCAATGTGAACAAATGGGTGATGATTGTTCATGCGGCACATGCGCAAAAATTCGTAACAGCAAAGGGCACTTGTAGCTGCAATAACTACGATTGTGCTATAAAGTGAAACAAGGGTGGCAATAACCATAACCACCACATAAATAGCACCAACCATAACGCGCTTTGTTAAATCGCTAACATTTATGCCCACAGAACTAGTCACCACCTGTGCTAGCAGGGCGTTCGTCATCGTTTGCGCCTTTGCTGCTTGACATATCTGCGCCATCTAATTCTTGCGCGCCTTCTCTAGGAGCGCCAGCGCGTTCATCATCAGCACCTTCACTGACAACGCCAAAACTCTCGTCAGCGCCAGCGCCGCCAACGCCTTCACTAACAGCACCATCAGCAACGCCAGCAGACTCAGTAGGGTGTTCGCCATTATTATCTTCACACCCACCAAAACGCCTGTCTCTTTTTTGAAAGTCAAGCAAGGCTT
>CAVEKR010000138.1:0-1692 GCA_963616365.1 Bacteroidaceae bacterium | reverse complement strand
ACCATAACGCGCTTTGTTAAATCGCTAACATTTATACCCACAGATCTAGTCACCACCTGTGCTAGCAGGGCGTTCGCCATTGTTTGCGCCTTCATTGCCGCTGATATCGTCAACGCGCCCATCTAAGCGTTCTCCGCCTTCAACACCAGCGCCATCAGCGTCGCCAGCGCCAGCACTCCCACCAGCGCCATCAGCAACGCCAGCAGGCTCAGCAGGGTGTTCGCCATTATTATCTTCACACCCGCCAAAGCGCCTGTCTCTTTTTTGAAAATCGAGCAAGGCTTTGAGCAACTCGTACCTGTCAAAATCAGGCCAAAGGCAATCTGTTACATAAAACTCCGCATAGGCAAGCTGCCAAAGGAGAAAGTTTGAAAGTCGCATTTCTCCACTTGTACGAATGCACAAATCAGGATCTGCCAGCTCGCCTAGGCTGCCAGTTGTTAGCTCGGCGCTAAAAGCGGTCTCGTCAATGTTACAAGCTGCAATTTTGCCATCAACTGCCTTTTGAGCCAACTTTTGCGCCGCGCTACAAATTTCTGCGCGAGCACCATAATTAACCGCAATGGCTAGCGTCATGCCGCGATTTTTTTCCGTGCGCTTTTGTGCCTGTTTAAAGATGGTGCGCGTTGTAAGCGGCAAGCCTTCAACGTCTCCAAGAAGCTTTATGCGAACTTTTTCTTCATTCAAGCCATCAATTTCTGCGCTCATGGTTTTGGCAAAAAGTTCCATCAAATCTTTTACCTCTGATATTGGGCGCTTCCAATTTTCTGTAGAAAAAGAATAGATGGTGAGCACCTTAACGCCTAGGTCGTTGCAGGTGGTAATAGCCTCTCTAACAGCCTTTATGCCAGCTTTGTGACCTTTTGAGCGCTCCAGCCCGTGAGCGGTTGCCCACCTGCCGTTTCCGTCCATGATTATGGCAATATGCCTAGGAATACGAGATAAATCGAGCGCATTATAATTAAGCCCCTCAGGGGGCTTAGGAAAAATCTCTTCAAGTGTTGATGGACGTGTGCTCAAAAGTTAAATCTCCATGACTTCAGCTTCTTTATCTGCAAGAGCCTTATCCACTTTTGCCACATAAGAATCGGTGAGTTTTTGCAGCTCATCTTCTGCTCTATGCATATCATCTTCTGTCATCTCGCCGTCTTTTTGCTCACGCTCAATCTTCTTTTTGGCATCTGCTCTAGCAGCGCGAACGCCCACGCGAGCCTTTTCTGCAGCGGCGCGGCAATCCTTGACAATCTCTTTGCGGCGCTCCTCTGTAGGAGAAGGAAACGGCAAACGAATAACACCAGCGCCATCATCATTTGGCGTAATACCCAAATTTGACGCAGAAATAGCGTGCTCAACAGCACTAACTAGACCTTTGTCCCAAGGCTCAACAGTCATCATGTGTGCGTCAGGCACTTTAATAGCCGCTACCTGCGTAATTGGCGTTGCAACACCGTAATAATCCACGGTAATGTCCTCCAATTGCGCAGGATTTGGCCGCCCCGTCCTTAGCCCATTAAAATCATGAGCCAAATTGCCAAGAGCCTTTTCCATACTCTGTTTTGCAGAATCTAAATCAACTGACATGCTCAATTACCACTTTCTCTTAAACTTGCCTTTAAAGATTTTGGCGCGCCTCCCAACTTGCTGTTTTTTTATTAGGATGACGAACACCACACCAAATTCCAACTTTCTACA
>CAVEKR010000137.1:0-4185 GCA_963616365.1 Bacteroidaceae bacterium | reverse complement strand
CGAAAAGGGGTACGGTTCCGCGCGCAGTTCCGCAGCAGAAAAAACTTTGTTTTTTCCTGTGAGGACTGTTTGAGCACGGAACTGTAACCCCTTTTCGCCACAGCACAAAGTTTATAGAGACTCTGCCTTGACAGCGTTTTCATGGCGCGCCCCCACAATAATAGCGAATACAAATATGCAATGTTAGTGATATACTTTCAAGTCGGTTTTTAAAAGCCGCTGCGACAATAAGCCACCGCAACAAAAAGAGCTGACACAAAAACTGCCGCGACAAAAAAGAACTAACGCAAAAAATAATTGAAAGGAAAAAGAAAACAAAACATGTCTAAGAACTTAGAAAACGCGCACTTTGCAACGCAAACAATACATAGCGGAGAAATTGAAAACGACCAGTTCAGAGCAACAGTTCCTCCAATTTATCAGACCTCTACGTTTTACTTTGATAGCGCAGAGCAAGGCATTAGAAGGTTTAAAGGTGAAGAGTCATGCTATGCCTACTCTAGGGGCGGAAACCCAACTGTAAACGCTTTGCAAGAAAAACTCACAGCTCTTGAAGGCGGCGCTGGCTCTGTGGCTTGTGCTTCTGGAATGGGCGCCATTGCTGCTTTGATATGGACTTTTTTAGAAAGCGGAGACCACATTATCGTTGGCGATTGCATTTATGGCTGCTCAGATGTGCTCATTCGCCAAACCTTGCCAAAGTTTGATATAAAAGTTTCTGCTGTTGACACAAGCGACATTGAGGCGCTCAAGGCAGCTATTGCCCCAAACACAAAGATGATTCTTTTTGAAACGCCAACAAATCCCATGATGAAGATAACAGACATCGCAGCTGTCAAAAAAGCAGCAGGTAACATCATGGTTGTTGTCGACAACACATTTGCGCCTCCCCCAATCCAAAAGCCCTTTGAGTGCGGCGCAGACATCGTCATCCACTCCACGACAAAATACCTCAACGGCCACGGAGACGTGATAGGCGGCGTCATCATCGCCAAAAAGCAGGAATGGGTTGATAGCCTAAGAGGCTTGGGGATGTCAAAGTTCACTGGGTCTGTATGCTCGCCTTTTAATGCCTATTTGACCATTCGCGGGCTGCAAACCTTGGATTTGCGAATTGAACGCCACTGCCAAAGCGCCCTCAAAATTGCCCAATATCTCCAAACAAAACCCGAGGTCAAGTCTGTGTTTTACCCTGGTCTTGATAATGGCGAACACCCATGTGGTTGCGAATATCCCAATAATGGCGAACACCCCGCGCAGGATGGCAAACCTCCCGCTCAAAACAACGCAGAGCACGAGCTTTTCAAAAGGCAGATGAACGGTCTTGGAACTGGTGTTTTGTCTTTTGAGCTACAAAAAGAAGTCAATGGTAAATCTGGGTTTGAAGCAGCTAAAACGCTTTTGAACAACTTGCAGATTATACAGATTGCAGTTTCTTTAGGAGACCCTTTTTCTCTTGCTGAACACCCCTTTGGCATGACACATGCTGTTGTTCCTGAAGATGTAAAGCTTAAAGCAGGGATAACGCCTGAACTTATCCGCTTATCTGTTGGCCTTGAAGATGCTGATGACCTAATAGCTGACCTTGAGCAAGCTTTCTCAAAGATTTAGCAGGGCGTCTATGCGCCCGCACTGCCAACGCTGCTAGCAAAGGCGTCTGCGCGCCCGTGGTGTTCGCCCACTAACAGGACGTTCGCCCGCCAACAGCGCTTACACGCTAGCAGCGCGTTCGCCCGCCAAAATAGTGGCGCGCCATAAAAGCGCACATCAACCAAACCAGCAATACCAACAACCAACAAGACTAGAATATAAAAATGCAAGACAGCAATAAATTGCTTGAAAAAATGCCTGTTGGCAAAGCCTTTTTAAGGCTTGCTTTGCCTGCAGTTGCAGCACAGCTAATAAACATAACCTATAATTTGATGGACAAGATGTTCATTGGGCACATGACTAATGTAGGCGAAGATGCTCTAGCAGGTGTTGGGGTTACAACGCCTGTTATCTTTGCAATCTCTACTTTTGCAGCGCTTGTGAGCATGGGCGGAGCTCCAAAAGCATCAATTTTGATGGGGCAAGGCAATGTAGATAGAGCAGAAAAAGTAATGGGAAGCTGCACTTGGCTGCTCGTTGTTATGTCTTTGCTGCTAACCGTTGTGATTTTGCTTTTTGGGCAACCAATTTGTAAGATTTTTGGCGCGAGCGATGAAACAATCCCCTACGCAACGCAATTCATGAATATTTATTGCTTGGGCACGCTATTTACCCAGCTAACCCTAGGTCTAAATGCTTTTATTGCAGCGCAAGGAAAAACATTCATTGGCATGTGGGGAGTTGCCATTGGCGCTGTGATGAACGTTGTTTTGGACCCGATATTTATTATCTGCTTTTCTCTTGGGGTGCAAGGTGCAGCTTTAGGAACTGTTATTGCCCAAGGACTTGCCGCATGTTTTGTTGTTGGATATCTTTGCTCTTCAAAAACCAAGCTAAAATTGCGCAAGCACAATATACGCTTTGACAGAAAGCTTCTGCTGCCTTGTATTTTTCTAGGAACTTCTCCTGCGTTGATGCAACTTACAGAAAATCTAGTTGCCATCAGCTTTAATACATCGCTAGAAAATTTTGGTGGAGACATTGCAGTTGCATCCATGAGCATACTTAATAGCGTCATGCAATTTACCATGCTGCTTTTGCCTGGTCTTGTGCAAGGAGCGCAGTCGCTTTTAAGCTATAACCTTGGCGCCGACAACATTGACCGCGTCAAACGCACTTTTAGGCTCTTGCTCATAAGCTGCACGGCTGGCTCATCTTTGATTTGGCTTTTGTGCATGATAGCCCCAGGGCTTATTGCCACAATTTTTACAAGCGATACAGAACTCATTGCATACACAGAATATAGCTTGAGAATTTATGCGTCAATGCTTTTTCTCTACGGCATTCAAGTTGCCTGCCAATGCAGTTTTGTAGCGCTTGACCAGGCAAAAAAGGCAATTTTTCTGACCGTCTGGAGAAAAATCATCCTCCTTATTCCGCTCATTTTTATTTTGCCGCACATAGCTTCTAGTGGCACTACTGGGGTTTTTCTTGCAGAACCAATTGCAGATACAATCGCTGTTTGTACAACAGCGCCCATTTTCTATCATTACTATCGCAAGCTCTAGAGTTTTCTTGGTACAGATTTTCATGGCGAACACCACGGTGCAAACGCCAGCTCCCGCATTCATGGCGCGCCTCTTCATGGCGTGCCCCCACGCGCGCTTTTGGCGTACTCTTTCATGGCGTGTCTTTTCATGGCGAACACCGCACTGCTTGTGACGTGCCCCCACACGGGGGGCACGCCAACACGCTAAAACCGCTACTTCAATTTTTTGTATAAGAAGTCTCCGAGATATTGCAAAATTGCAACTAGAACAACGAGTATGGCACAAATTGAATACATGATGGTCTCGTTGAAGTTTTGGTACCCATATATCAAAGCCACAGCACCAAGACCGCCAGCTCCAACAGCACCAGCCATTGCAGAGCAGCTAAGCAAGTTTATTATTGCAAGCGTCAATCCAGAAACAATGGCAGGAACTGCCTCTTTTAGCATGACGCGAAAGATTATTTGCATCTTTGAAGCACCAAAAGAAAGAGCAGCTTCTATGAGCCCTTCGTCGACCTCTTTTAGGGCATTTTGGATAATGCGTCCAATAAAAGGAGCAGCCGCAACAGTTAGCGGAACTAAAGCTGCAGTATCTCCAATGGAAGTTCCAACAATAAGCCTAGTAAACGGTATTATGGATATCATCAAAATGATAAACGGAAATGACCTGACAATATTTACAATAACGTCTAGAACCCTATGGAGCACTATGTTTTGACAAAGCCCGCCTTTTTCTGTAATAACGAGCACAATCCCTATGATAAAGCCTAGTATTGTGGCAAAAATTCCAGACAAAAACACCATCTTTAGGGTTACTAAAACGGCAGGTAAGATGAGCATCTGGAAAATTTGGTCTATTGAGTAATTTGATAAAGCCATTTTAGTTCCCCTCTCTACTTGCCGCGCTAGAGTTCACAACATTAGAGCCCGCAGTGCTAGAGGTCACCGCACTAGAGTTTACGGTGCTAGAGACCGCCGCGCTGGTCAGCTCCCCTGCATTTGTCAGCTCGCCTGTGTTGGGCAACTCCCCTGTGCCACCAACA
>CAVEKR010000136.1:0-4198 GCA_963616365.1 Bacteroidaceae bacterium | reverse complement strand
TATTAAGAGACAGGACGTTTCTCATGAAAAAAGGTTCGTTTAGATCTGTCAGGTTAGTTCTCGTTTTGTGCATTGCTTCTTTTATTGTGTTTGCAGGCATTATCTATGCTGTTTCGTTTAATGATTTTTCTCAAAGCATACTTGTAGACTGCCAAGATTGCAATCAGGATGTAAGCGCTGCTAATACAGGTGGGAGCGCGAGTGCTGTTAGCAATGCTAGTAATGGCAACGGCAGCGGCGCGGGCGGCAATGGTAATAGCAACGGGAGTGCTGCCAATGATGGTGGCGCGGCCGATTTGAGCAGTTTAAGCCAGGGTAACTCTGACAATGAGAGTTTGGGAAAGTTTTCTGTTTCTGGACAGCCGTTTACCGATAAAGAGGTTATCGTAACTTATGACAGCAATATTAGCAGTGCTGACCGTAGTAAAATTCAAGAGATACTAGATTCTAAGGGCGCAAAGGAATCAGGAGAAATAACTAGCACTTTGAGCAGCTCAGATAATTTTGGGCAAACGGTTAGTGTTTCTGTTGAAGCTGGAAAAGAAGAAGAGCTGGTTAATGCTCTTTCTAATGTTTCTGGCGTGGCAAATGCGCAGCGCAATTTTATCTATAGGCTCACTGACGCAGAAAGCGTCAATGCTACAGAAGGGCAGCTTGCCGCAGAAGAAGCCTCAACGACTGCCAGCGTCTCAGACGGTGCTGACGCCGCAGAGGCTACTGCAATGCTCTCAAGCACGGCTACAGATGCCGTCAGCGCTCAAACCGCCGCTGCTGACACAGCCGCAGCCACCCAAGAAGCCAGCGCAACCACCCAAGAAGCAACAACCCCCACCTCAACCCAAACAACCTCAGCAAACTTAAGAGCAGTAACACCCCAGACCCCCAACGACAAAAACATCTCTAAGCAATATTACTTGAGCGAATGGCAAGAAAGCGACACCACCTCTGGGATAAACATGTATAACGCTTGGGGGTTGGCGCATACAAATCAAAGCGTAAGCATTGCTCTTTTAGACTCGGGTGTTCGCACTACACATGAAGACCTAAAAGCAAATATTGACACTGATAATATGGCAAACATCGAGAAAATTTTTGATGGGGCATATATTGTCAATCAAGGGTCAATGACAGTAACAAGCTATCACGGGAGCCACGTTGCAGGGCTTGCGGCGGCTGCTACCAATAATTCAGTTGGAATGGCTGGTGTGTCATATAATGCTAGGATTATTCCAATTCAGGTTTTTTATTATGACAGCAAAGAGGGCTACATGACTGACACTGGCATGCTCATGAAGGCTTATTCGTATTTGAAGGGCCTGATTGATGCTGGTGAGCTTACGGATTTGCATGTTATTAACATGAGTCTTGGTGGCTATGCAGAGCCAGAAGAGACTGATTTTGCCTTTGAAAAGGTAATAAAGACCATGCGTGATAAGTACGGCATAATCTCTGTTGTGGCAGGTGGCAATGGCGATAAAAGCGGAAACGCCTATACGGCGACCAATTATCCATCAGATTTTGACGAGGTTTTTTCTGTAACGGCGCTGGCGCAAAATGGCACCAACGCTAAATTTTCTGACTATAACATGTCCAAAGACATTAGTGCTCCTGGCGTGAATATTTATTCTTGCGGCACAGATTCGGACTCAAATTACATCACGCTAAAGGGCACTTCTATGGCAGCGCCAATGGTGTCTGGCGTTGCGGCGCTTTTGTGGACGGTGCAGCCAGATTTGACTGTGGATGAGGCCGTAGAGGCAATGCAGATGACAGCACACGCGCTTGACCCAAATGGAGAAAACTATCATAGTTCAACGCAAACTGGCAGCCCAGGCTGTATTGATGCTTATGAGTCTGTCAACTACGTTATCAAGAACTTTGGCGGCGTTCCAAATATTGATGGCAGCATTATAACCAACGATTGTGTTACATTGTCATACACCACCACGGTCTACACTGGAGAGACCTTTACTCCAGATGTTGAGGTGTGGCTCAAAGGCGAGCAGCTGGAAAAAGATGTAGACTACACGCTTGGCTACTATAACAACATAGACGTTGGCACTGCCTATGTCAAGGTGGTAGGTATTGGAGATTATAGCGGGGGCGCGACAAAAAAGTTCACCATCGCTAAAGCTCCAGTGACTTGGAAAGGGCTGGCAGGGGGTACTGCGCTTTCTACCATGAAGGCTATTGTGCAAGAAGGATTTTCTTCGGCGAACACCGTGGTTATTGCTTCTAAAGATGGATATTGGGATGCCTTGAGTGCATCTGGGCTGGCAGGGCTTTATAATTGCCCCATTTTGCTTACGGCGCAAAATGAGCTCTCAGCGCAAACGGCATCAGAAATTAATAGGCTCAAACCAGAGACGGCATTTATTGTTGGGGGGACGTCGGCAGTTTCTGAAGAGGTAGAAGCAAGTCTTGTCTACATGGGCCTAGATGTTACTAGATTAGCAGGTGGAACAGCGGTGACTACGTCTTTGGCTGTTTATAATTACGCAAAGGATAACTGGGGGCAAAACGCGATTGTTGCTTCTTCTTCGAGTTATCACGACGCGCTTTCGATTGCATCTTATGCTTATGCCAAAAATGCGCCCATTATATTGGCACAGTCGTCAAGCAAGACGCTTACCAATCGGGCGGCAAACGTGCTAAAATCCAATGCAATCAAGCGAGTGATTATCGTTGGCGGGAGCGCAGCCGTTTCTACTGAGGTTGAGACCTCTCAGCTGGCAGGAAAAAGCATTACGCGCCTTGGCGCTGGTACTGCCTATTCCACCTCTAGAGTCATAGCGCAGTGGTGCATTAATCAGGGCATGAACGCCAACAACATTGGCGTTGCCTGCGGTACGGGCTATCACGACGCCTTGTGCGCCTCTGCGCTGTGCGGCAAAAACAATGCGGTGCTCGTCTTGGTTAGCGAGACGCAGCACACATGCATTAATTCGGTGATTGCGGAGTACAAAAACAAGATATTGACGGCTTACTTCTTTGGTGGAGAGCAGGCAATCTCTGCCAATTTACGCCAAACCTGCATGGAGGCCTCTGACTAGCTTTTTGTTTAGTATGGCGAACACCTTGCGTGTGGTTTCGCGGGTGCGCGGCATGGCGAACACCTCTGTAGGATTGCGCGCGTGTAGCATGGCGAACACCTTACTTGTCGTGGCTTTTTGCGTGGCGTGCCCCCTTGTGGGCTTGCACTCAGTATGGCGTGCCGCCCGTGTAGGTAAGGGGCAACTTTATTATGGAAATTGAGCAGGCAGCAATAGGAATTTATGGGGGCACTTTTGACCCAGTGCATTTGGGGCACATGAAGTGCGCGCAGGCAGCTGCCGATGCTTTTGATTTTAATCAAGTCTTTTTTATCCCAACAAAAAACCCAAACTTTAAGCAAGATAAGGACGTGAGCAGCGCAGATGTGCGCCTTGAAATGTTAGAGCTTGCACTAGAAGACTTTGGTGATGAGCGCTTTGCAATAGATACTCGCGAGCTAAAACGAGAAGGCATTACTTATTCTGTTGACACACTCAAAGAGCTTTCTGCAAAACACCCTGATACTCATTACTATTTTATAATGGGGACAGATTCTGCAGAAACTTTATGGCATTGGAGGAGCGCACAAGAAATTGCCAAGTTGTGCTCTATTCTTGTTGTAGCACGTAAAGGCTATGAATTTAGCAAACTCAAAGAGATAATGAACAATCAATCAATAGAATTTGATATGCATTATCTGCAAACAGAAATTCCTGATATTTCATCCAGCGAGGTTCGAGAATTTGCAAGCCAAGGGCAAAATTTAAGCAGGCTGGTTTGCCCCAGTGTTGCAAACTATATTAAAGAGCACGGGCTTTATCAAAGTTAGCCCGCGCCCTTTTATGTTCTATCAAAACTAGCGCGCGCCTTTATTTTTCTTCAGTCAAAAGCTCTAGCAGGTCTTTTTCATTAAGGCTTGCAAGAGAAATAGCGCCAGATGTAACAAATTGCGATGCAAGGTCGCGCTTTTTTTCTTGCAGCTTTAAAATGCGTTCTTCAATAGTATCTTTTGCAATAATCTTTTGAACGGTTACCACATTTTTTTGACCAATTCTGTGCGCACGATCTGTTGCCTGTTGTTGCGCTGCATCATTCCACCATGGGTCAGCATGAATAACAACGCTTGCGCTTGTCAAATTGAGCCCTGTACCACCCGCTTTAAGAG
>CAVEKR010000135.1:0-4268 GCA_963616365.1 Bacteroidaceae bacterium | reverse complement strand
CTTACGGCAGTGATGATGTAGCTTACAACGGCAGACCCGCAGCTCAGCACAGCGCCGCCCAAAGAAACAGCGCCAACCCCTACGCCGCACCCCACGACGCCGACCCTAGGAGCGCCGCAGTACACACCCGCAGCAGCGCCCCCAGAAACGCCGCACCCCAGCACACAAGAAACACCATCCCTTCCGAATATTCCCGCAACAGATATGTAGCCACAAAAAGAAGAAGCCCTCTCCCCTTTATCATAGCTATAGTCGTCATAATCCTTGCTCTAGCTGCATTTTTTATTGTCCGCGGCTGCATTAGCACCTCAAACACCTCAAACCCAAACTCAAACGCAGACCAAACCAGCAGCTCCAACAACCAAGAAACAGCCAACAACACGACAGAAGCCCCCGACGGGCGAATTGTCATGACAATTGCTGGCAGCGAAAAAACAATACTAAAGCGCGGAGAAAAATACATCGAGTCAGGCTGCGTTGCAAGAGATAGCGTAGAAGGAAACATCTCCACATCTGTGCAAACCTCAGGAACCGTTGACGAAAACACCGCAGGTAGCTACACCATTACATACACTGCAACAAATGCAGAAAACATGACGCGCCAAGCAACGCGCCAGGTCGAGGTCGTCGATGACTACGATTGGGACACAGATGGCATTTCTGTCATGATGTATCACTACGTATACCCAGATGACGACCCGCCAGAAACGCCAGACGCCAACCTGCTGGCCGCCTCTAAATTTGAACAGCAGCTGCAATGGCTTACAGAAGAAAACTATTATTACCCATCGTTTAAGGAGCTCAGAAGCTTTATAGATGGCGAACACTCCTTGCCGTCCAAAAGCGTAATTTTGACCTTTGATGATGGCGATTCGACCCTCTTCGACGTAGTAAAGCCGCTGGCAGAAAAATACAAAGTCCCAGTTACAAGCTTTATAATTGGCAATAGAGATGGCATAGCAGACACTGTCAAGGCAAATGCCAGCCCATATGTGGATTATCAGTCGCATTCTTATGCCATGCACGAAGACGGCACGCAAAACATCGGCCGCGGCGGCGCGATTTATGACTTTGACGCGCAAGACGTGGCGCGCGACTGCGAGCAAGAGCGCAGCATAATTGGGGACTTTAACGCGTTTGCCTACCCTTACGGAGATATTTCTGATGTGGCACCCGATGCGCTGGCGCAAAACGGCGTCGAGGTCGCCTTTAGCATCGTATATGGGCAGGTACACCCAGGAGATGACCCAATGCGTCTAAAGCGCATGCGCGTTTTTGGAGAAGGCAGCCTGTCAGGATACAAATACCAGGTCGAAAAAGGACCTGAAGGCTAGATTTTATTTGCACAGAATTTTCATGGCGAACACCTCGGTAAGAATTATGGCGAACGCCACGCGCGCTTTGGCTTTACCATAAGCGCTGCTTTATGGCGGTTTCTACCTTATCGAGGGGGCACGCCCATACACACTTTAAGTGACACTGCTTTTTACTTTGTAAGCTATATTTGGAAGAAATCCTGAATAGGTTTTGCAAGGCGCGCAAGAATCTCATCTTTAGAAACACCAGATTGCTGGGAGATATAACCGAGCGCAAAAAGCGCTGCATAAGCTATTATAGCTGCAAAAATTATAAAGGTAACAAAAGCAATCAAGCAGCCATGCTTTTTGGGTTTTGTTGCAGTCGCGTCATATCCCACCTGCTTATTTGCGAGTTTTTGTGCCTTTTTAGCAGCCTTTTTCTCTGCTTTAGTCTGAGGGATATCAAACTCTTGGTTTCCAGAATAAATTGGAGTTTCAAAGCGCCCTTGAGCCTCGTTTTGATAATTAGCTCGCCTTTGACGTTCTGCAATAAGCTCTGCTGGCAAAACAGAAGTATAAGAAGGAGAAGCTGGCTGCTGAGCAGGCGGATTTTGCTGCGCGCGCGCCCCACTATCTGCTACTTGAGAATGAGTTTTTGGCTCAAAAGCAGAATCAGGCAAAACCTCTGCCATGCCATTTTGAAAAGGCTCTTCAAAATCTGCAGGTAGAGGCTCTGAAATAATAGTCGTTGCTTCTGAGTCAATGCCTTGTGAGTTAGCGTCATTTATGATTGTAGTTGCATCTGCATCTAAATTTATGACTGTCGTTGCATTAGCTTCTGCTCTTATTTGATTTGCAACTCCATCTAAAACTGTTGTAGCACCTGAATCATCTATAGCATCGCTGCTGCTTATAATAGTAGTAGCGTCTGCAGATGAGTTAGCAACTTCCCCGTGGTGTTCGCCATTATTAAGACGTTCTGTATCATCGAGGTGTTCGCCATTATTAAGACGTTCGGTCTCGTCAAGGTTATTTCCCGCACTTTTATACACGTGCGGAATTTGGCCCGACATCAAGGGATTGTTTTTCTCAGTTTTCTTGCTCACCTAGCTTGTCCTTTTGTCTGCAGACGCCTTTGGCTACATGTTTTTCAAAAACGCGAGGTAGCCGCGGTAGGCCTCGTAGATGTCAGCCTTGCTGGTTACCTCCCACGGCGCGTGCATGGAGAGCACCGAAACGCCAGAATCGATTACATCCATGTCGTATTTTGCGGGGATGTATGCGATTGTTCCGCCGCCGCCAACATCGACTTTACCCAGCTCAGCGGTCTGCCAAAAGACCTTTGCGTCGTTCATGACGCGGCGCACGCGCGCCACGTATTCTGCGCTTGCATCGTTGCTGCCAGATTTTCCGCGAGCGCCCGTGTACTTGTTAAATACCAGCCCGCGCCCTAGATAAGCAGCGTTTTTTGTCTCAAAGACATTGCTATAGCTTGGGTCAAAACCAGCAGAGACATCAGAAGATAACATGAAGGAATTTTTGAGCGCGCGCCTTAGTGACAAGTTGTCATTTATGCTGGCGCATGTGGCATCGGCTGCTTTGCTGGCTGCGCCCTTGTCTGACTTGCCTGCTTTGTCGCCTAGCTTGCCGTCTACTTTGTAGCTTGCGTCCGTGAGAGCAAAAATTTCTGCCAAGGTGTTTTCAAAAAAGCGAGAAGCCATGCCAGTAGCGCCAACAGAGCCAATTTCTTCTTTGTCTACCAGCAATGTTATGGCGGTGCGCTTTGGAGTATCAATCTCTAGCTGGGCGCGCAAGCTAGTATAAGCACACACCCTGTCATCTTGTCCATAACCTAACACCATGGAGCGGTCAAAGCCCATCTCGCGCGCTCTACCTGCAGGAACAATCTCAATTTCTGCAGAAGTAAAGTCTTCTTCTGCAATGCCGTATTTTTCTTGCAAAATCTTAAGCACGCAAGCATTGACTGGATTCTTTTCCAGTTGCTCTTCCCAATCTAGACCCTTTTTGCCCTTTTTGTCTTCTTTGTCTGAGACATCTTCTTTGTCTGAGGCGGCGTCCTTTTTGCCTTTCTTGTTCTTTGAGCTTTCAATCACAAGTGGACGGTTTCCAACCAAAATATCAAGAGCCTCGCCTTCTATGACCTCAGAGCCCTTTTTCTTCATTTGCTCAGCTCCAAGATGTGGGAGCAGGTCTGTAATGCAAAAAACAGGATCAGCTTCGTCTTCTCCGATGACAAAATTGAAGGTCGTGCCATCTGTTTTAGCGATTACGCCATGCATGGCAAGCGGCATGCTCACCCATTGGTATTTTTTAATGCCACCATAATAATGGGTGTCAAGTAGAGAGAAATCGTTTGCCTCATAAAGCGGGTTTTGCTTTAAGTCAAGTCGCGGAGAATCAATGTGAGCTCCCAAAATATTAAAGCCACCCTCTAGCGGGTCTTTTCCCAAATGCACCAGCATAACAGCCTTGTTGTGAGTATGTGCCCACACCTTAGAGCCGCTTTTGAGCTTTTTGCCCTTCTTGATAACGTTTTCTAAGGATTCATAGCCGCATTTTTCAGCTTCTTTAATAGCAGTGCTTGCACATTCGCGCTCCGTTTTATTGTTGCTAATAAAATCTATGTAATCAGCTGCTAGGTTATCTAGCTGCTTGACTTGCTTTTTGCTGTACTCTTTCCAAGCGTTTTTTCTTTCCATTTTGCTTATGTCTCCAATCTTTTTTAGTCTTTGGTGCGCTGTACGCTGCTTGTATGCACTTTAAGCGCGCGCCATGCGTATGAACGCGCTGCGTGTGAAATCGCTATACCAGCTATGCGCTAGCCGCGTATAAAATCGCCGCTAAACCAACTGCCTTAGTCGCATTTTATCTACGCACCGTTTACACGTGCTTTGTATTTTCTCACGAAAAACTGAAATTTGCATAAAAAGAAACCTGCACGTAACTATT
>CAVEKR010000134.1:0-4285 GCA_963616365.1 Bacteroidaceae bacterium | reverse complement strand
TGCATCTTGGCGATCTTTTCCTGCGTATGCAATAATGTCTGCAATGCGCATAACGCAGCCTTCCAAAGTAGAAGGACGCAGCATGTCAATTGTCTTGGCGTCGATATAACAATCTTCTATAAGCTTATTGAGCTGCTCAAATGTGTCACATGCAAGCGGCTCGTACTTCAAAAAAGCTTTCTCGCCATTGTGCGCCAATATGCCGTTATAAGTTTGCAAGCAAAGATTAGTGCCTGCAATTGTTTTGAGCAAGCGCACAGAATGAACGTTGTGGTTAAAATAACGCCCTGTTCGCTCGTGGTAAAGGTCGGATAAAATAAATTCGCCCTGATGACCAAAAGGCGTGTGACCCAAATCGTGCCCCACAGAAATAGCCTCGATCAAGTCAAGATTTAGGTTAAGCGCCATGCCAATAGTTCTGCCAACCCTGCTTACCACCTGCATATGAAACGAGCGGCGCGTTACGTCGTCATTTTTGATAAAAGAAAAAACTTGCGTCTTGTCTGAGCAGCGAGAATAAAAAGGATTGTGAATGATTTTTTCTACATCTACAACAAAGCAAGGGCGCGCTAGATAAGCATCTTTGCCTTGCCAATGAGTCATATCTTGGCGAACACCCGCGGAGTTTAAAGTCGCATAAGGGCTCAAAAGCGCATCGTGTTTTGCCTGCACATCATGGAGTGCACACCTCTCATCTTCATTAAACTCAAATAAATCTGGTCGTATTGCTGCTGTTCTTATCATGTCTTTTAGTTGCACCTAGTTGTTTCTTGTTGTGCTGGTATCTTTAAGTGTAACATCGTGCGCCCCGCCCTCAACGATTGAAACGCTTGACACGCGCGTGAGCTTGGCACACTCGCGGAACTGCGGCAGATTGGTTGCGCCGCAATTGCACATGGTGTGGCGCACTTTTGAAAGCGACAATGCCACATTATCATGCAAAGAACCAGCGTAAGGCACGTATGAGTCGACGCCTTCTTCAAAAGCCAAGTTGCTTGTTCCGCCCATGTCGTAGCGCTGCCAATTGCGCGCGCGCGCAGAGCCCTCCCCCCAATATTCCTTCATGTAAGAGCCATTGACGTTAACGCGCTGGGTGGGACTCTCATCAAAGCGTGCAAAATAGCGACCCAACATCATAAAGTCCGAGCCCATTGCTAGCGCAAGCGCCATGTGATAGTCATGCACTATGCCGCCATCAGAGCAAATCGGGATATAAATGCCAGTTTCTTCATAATATTTATCGCGCTCTTTGGCTACCTCGATTACAGCAGTTGCTTGACCGCGCCCAATGCCTTTTTGCTCGCGCGTAATGCAAATAGATCCGCCGCCAATGCCAATCTTGACAAAGTCAGCGCCGTTTTCTGCCAAAAATCTAAAGCCCTGCGCATCAACTACATTGCCTGCTCCGACCTTGACTTCTTCTCCATAGGTTTTGCGAATCCATTCGATGGTAAACTTTTGCCAATCTGAATATCCTTCTGAAGAATCGATGCATAAAACATCTGCTCCAGCATCAAGTAATAGGGGAACACGCTGCTCGTAGTCGCGGGAATTTATACCAGCGCCAACCAAGTAGCGCTTATGAGTGTCAAGGAGTTCTAGCGGGTTTTCTTTGTGAGAATCGTAGTCTTTTCTAAAAACAAAGCTAACCAAGTGGTCGTTTTTGTCAACTATTGGCAAAGCGTTGAGTTTGTTGTCCCAGATAATATCATTTGCTTGTGATAAAGTAATGCCATCATCTCCACAAATGAGTTTTTCGCGCGGGGTCATAAAGTCTATGACCTTGGTTGATTTATCCATGCGGCTTGGACGATAATCGCGACTTGTAACAATTCCCAAAAGCTTTCCGTTTGGGCTGCCATCTTCTGTAACAGGCATGGTTGAATGGTCTGTCTTGGCTTTAAGTGCCATAACATCTGCCATACTCATATCTGGTGTGATGGTAGAATCACTTGGAACAAAGCCTGCTTTATAGCTTTTGACCTGCGCAATCATTGCAGCTTCAGCTTCTGCGCTTTGCGAGCCATAAATAAAAGAGCAGCCGCCTTCACGCGCTAGTGCCTCTGCCATTTCAGGTCCTGAAACAGATTGCATAATTGCAGAGACTAGCGGAATGTTAAGGTGAATGCTAGGCTCCTCTCCCTTTTTGTACTTTACCAGCGGAGTTACAAGATTTACCTTGTCTGGAGTGCAATCTTTTGTGGTGTATCCTGGTACTAGCAGGTACTCGTTAAAGGTATGTGAAGGTTCATCGTAATAAAATGCCATGATTTGCTACTCCTTTTGCTTTTGTCAACTTTTTTTGCCCTGTATAGCAGGGGCGTTAGGTGCTCTTGCTGGGCGCTTTCAACTTTTTTTGTTGGGCGCTTTTATTGGACGCTTCAAAACACCTAGGGTGTTCGCCATCTATATAAATCAGCAAACGCCCGTGGTGTTCGCCAAACTTTAAACCATCTATATAAACAAGTCTTGCTCTCTATAGTAACCTTTTTGGCGCTACTATGTGCACCTCTTCAACATTATTACAGAAAAAAGACGTGCTCAAAGTAAAGAGCCTAACAAGGGCTTGACTTGGCTCGCGCTGCTTTTTCTCGTGTAGGTTTAAGTCGTGCGGGCTTTTAGCGCACAAAACGCCGCCAACTTTTACTCGTGCTACTTTTTCTCGCTACTTTTTCTCGCTACTTTTTCTCGTGCGGATTTGCGATGCGAACCTCTTGATTTTTGACGCTCACGCGCGAATACGGCTCGACGCTTTGCATCAAAAACGCGCTGCCGCCAATGACGGAGCCTTTTCCGACGACGACATCGCCGCCAAGCACGCTTGCGTTAGAGTAAATGACCACGTCATCTTCTACGGTTGGGTGGCGCTTGACGCCTTTGAGCTGCTGGCCTCCGCGCGTAGAAGTTGCACCGAGCGTTACCCCTTGATAGATTGTCACGTGCTTGCCGATGATTGTCATCTCGCCAATAACAACCCCTGTGGCGTGATCGATAAAGAAATACTCATCAATTTTAGCTCCAGGATTGATGTCGACACCAGTTATGGCGTGCGCGTGCTCGCTCATAATACGCGGCACCAGCGGCACGTCGTGGATATAGAACTCGTGAGCAATGCGATAAACAAACACGGCGTAAAATCCAGGATAAGAAAAGATGATTTCTTCTTTGCTTTGAGCTGCAGGGTCTCCATCAAAAGCCGCTTGGACATCTGTCATTAAGGTACGGTGCAGCTTGGGCAGCTTGTAAAAAAACTCCGAGCAAATATTGCTGACTTCTTCTTTGATTTGCTCTTTGGTCTTTGTTTTTGCGTCGCGAAACATAAATGCCTCTGTAAGCTCGCGCTGCAGGTCGCGCTCTATTTGAGAAAGCATGTCGCCAATAAAATATTGCGGACCTGCCCCAGTGGGCGTTTCTTTTCCAAAATACCGAGGAAACAGCAGGCGACGAATTTTATCCAAAATCTTTATGACCCCATCTCGGCTGGGAAAATGCCAGTCAGGGTCTGTAAAAAATATCTCGTCTATGTCGTAATAGTTCTTCTCAATTTCTTTGACAATTTCATCGAGCTTTTCGTTAAACATTTCTTGCTCCTTAATTTTGTATCCTCTGCCCGCAAGTTTGGGTCTTTGGTTTGGCGCGCTGGGTCTTTGGTTTGCGCTAGTCATATTCTAGCAAACAAACCTGTCAATAAAAGCAAAAATATACGTGTCTTTTTTGGGCGAACACGCTACTTGCGATAGATAGCTCTATTATTGGGAGTTTCTGCGCACTCGACCTCAGCAACATTGAGACCTTGCTGCTCTAAGACCTCAAAAAAGTGGCGCGCTAGATTTTCTGCGGTTGTTCTAAATGGAAGAATCTTTAGAGTAAAGCCCTCATCTTGCAAAGCAGCAATAGTTATCCCTTTTAGCGTGCCCTCTTCTACCAAAAACATATGGTCAAATTTAGCAATTTCTTGGCGAACAACCCTCTTGAATTCAGCAAAATCGCAAACCATATCTTTTTGCGTACCAGATGCACCTAGCTTTTCAGCAGCAATTCGCACTGTTACTTTCCATCTATGACCATGCAAATTCTCGCATTTGCCATGATAGTCAGCCAAAAAATGCGCTGAATCAAATTCTGCAGAAGTTTCTAGCATATACATTTTCTACCACCTCAACTTAATAAGCTGCCAAAACACTGGGGTCAGACCTGAATGCTGGAAGGCATTTACCTGCGAAAACACTGGGGTCAGACCTGAGTGCTGCAAAGCGTTTACCTGCGGAAAACACTGGGGTCAGAC
>CAVEKR010000133.1:2065-4307 GCA_963616365.1 Bacteroidaceae bacterium | reverse complement strand
CAAGATATATCAAATGCGCAAAGATATATTAAGAGCGTAAGGTGCTTATAAAAGCAAAAGAGACACCAAAAAATTAGGAAGTTAAACTAGGAGACTGAAAGGTAGGAGAGGCTCGATGGTTGAAGAAGACAAGCAAGAAGCACCCGCCAATCCTAAAAGCAGCAAAGGCAGCAAAGCACCCAAGGGTAAAAACAAGAAGTTTATTACTCTTGGTGTGGTCGTTGTTGTTATTGTTGTAGCAGGTATTGGGTTTGGTGTATGGCACAATCAGCCAAGTTTTTGTAATAGCATTTGCCATAGTCCAATGGATAACTATGTAAATGGATACTACAACGACTCTACTGAATCTGCTGGTGCATACACACATCAAGCAAATAATGTTACATGTTTGCAATGCCATGAGGCAACACTTGATGAGCAAATCTCAGAAGCAACAGCTTGGGTGCAAGGCTCATACAAAACAGATTCTGATGGCTCTTTGCACAAGACTTTAGTAACAGCAGATAAAAAGATGTGCGCTAAAAGTGGATGTCATGACTGGAATGATGTTGTGAGCTCAACTGAAAATTGGGGTGGAAATTCAGGTGTAAACCCACATAGATCACATCAAGGCGAGGCAATTGATTGCAGCAACTGCCATGGTGTTCACACTCAATCAATGATGTATTGCAATACCTGCCATGATTTTGAAGTTCCAGATGGCTGGGCAACACCCACAAAAACAACAAGCGCAGAGCAATCTGCTCAACAAAAATAAAGCGGAGGTGAGATTATGAAATCAACAATCTTTAAAAATACTGAGCCGCTAAATAAGCCGCTAGACACACCGCTAAACAAGCAGCTAGGCAAGTCGCTAGTCAATCCGCTATCCAACCCGCCAAGGGTGTTCGCCATATGCACGCTCATCTTTTGCTTGATGTGTGCCTTATTTGCACTTAGTGGCTGTGGTGCATCTTATGAAGGTTCAGGCTCAAAAGATGCCGCTAGTGCTGAGCAATTGGCGCAAAAAACTGACGACCCTTGGAAAAGCGAAATTACAGTTGACCCTACAAAAACTTTTACTGATAGCAAAATCAATGATGGAACATATACAGGCAAGGGGCGCGGTATGGAAGGCGCTATTACAGTAACTATTAGTGTTTCAAATAATCGTATTACTTGCAAAGAAATTACACAAGAAGGTGAATCGCAAAGTGTAGGTGGCTATGAAGCCATCCGCGATGGCAGATATGCAAAGCTCATAGACGCAGCTCAAAGCTATGATTTTGGCTCTGTGAGCGGCGCTGCTCTCACGTCGTGTGGTGTTCGCGCTGCTCTAGTTGACGCCTTAAATCAAGCTGGGGCAGGTCTAGATGCCGACAAGATTAATAATTCTGCTATTCATTCTCGTGTTGATTCTGAGTCAACGACAAAATAAAGAAAGGAATGAACATGACTAACTCTAAAAAACATTCACTTTCAAGACGTGATTTTTTAACTCGCACTGCAGCTACGGTAGGAGGCATTGCAGTTGCTGCTTCAGCTGCTGATTCTCGCATTGCATACGCAGAAGAAGCTGGCGTTATAGGGGACTGGGCAGCTGATGGTTCCAAAAAAGTAGAAGTACCTGCAAGCAAAGACACTAACGCCTCTATTTCTGATGGCACCTATCGTGAGCACAATTCTGCTGCATTTCCAGCAGACGATGCAACTCCCATACCTCCACGTCAAGTACCTGCAAAATGGGATTATGAGTGCGAGGTGTGTGTTGTTGGCGCTGGTGGAGGCGGCTTGAATGCAGCAGCGCGTTCGGCAGAATTAGGTGCTAAAACCATATGCGTAGAGAACATGGGGCTGCATGGGGGCAATGCTCAATCTGCTGGAATGTGTGCCATTTTAGGAGGCTACAGCAAGCAAGACGAGAAGCATTTTGCGTTTCCTAGCTACCCATTTGACCCGCAAAAAATGACTGATTGGGCAATGGATGAATACCATTATGCAGCAGATCCAAAGCTGATTTATAAGATTGCAGCAGAAGGCGGGCATTGCATAGACTGGATGGCAGATTGCGGTGTCCAGTGGCGTTTGGGAGAAATTCCAGTTTATGTTTCGCCCAAAAACGCAACGCTTGACCACCATGTTTTAAAGATGAAAGATGCCACAGATGCAATGTTTTCTTATGGTCAAAAACACGGTGTCGAATTCAAGTTTCAATGCCCTGCTGTGGCGCTTGTCCAAGATGAAGCTGGGCGCATAGTAGGTC
>CAVEKR010000133.1:0-2055 GCA_963616365.1 Bacteroidaceae bacterium | reverse complement strand
CTGGTCGCATAGTAGGTCTTGTAGCAAAGGAAAATTACGAAAAAGAGGTCTACATACATGCAACAGCTGCTGTAATTCTTACAGCTGGAGGCTTTTGCAATAATAAGGCGCTTTTGGAAAAATACATTCCTACTGCTGCTATGGGCTGTGCTTCAAGCTATTTGGTAGGCGGAGAAACTGGCGAATGTTTCCGCATGGGGCTTGGCGTTAAAGCAGATGTCTCTGGCTATAACAGTTCTGCATCGTTTGATGGCGGTGTGGACTGGGAAGCAGAAGGCGGGCAATGGGCACGCTTTTTGTATGACGGCATGACGCAGCTTTCTCGTCAGCCTTGGTTTACGATTGACAGATGCGGCAACCGTATTCGCTACATGGATTCTCGCGTAAAAGAAGACGGTGCAAGTGCTATTTATGCATTGGGTGATCTGGCCACAATTCAAATGACACCTCCAGGACATCGTTCCTACATCATTTTTGATTCGCACTACGAGGATTATTTGGCTGGTTTTGCCCAAGAGCACTGCCGCAAATTGATCACACCAGATTTAGAGCAGATTGAGAAAGTGCCTAAGCATTATCGCGATTGGCACCATGGTGTTCAAGATGCAATTGATGCTGATGTATTAAAGAAGCGTAACTCCTTAGAGCAGCTAGAAGAGGATTTGGGCTTTGGCAAAGGCATAATGACAGATGCAGTTAAAAAGTGGAATGAATGCTGCGAGCGTGGAAAAGACGACTTTATGTATCCCATGCCTAAAGAATGGCTGCATCCAATTGTTGATCCTCCATTTTATGGCTGCAGAATTGGCGGCAATTTGTATGGCACAAAAGCAGGCCTGCTAATCAACGAGCACATGCAAGTAGTAGGCACAAACGGTCGCATTATAGAAGGTCTATATGCTGGTTGGCATACAGCTGGCGGTGCCTGCGGAGAAAACAGCTACATTGGAGACCCAATTTTGGGCTCTCTTATGGGCGATGTTGGTTTGGCATTTTGTGGTGGATATTTATGTGGAACAGAGGCTCTTGAACATGAGCTTGGCAAGACTGCACAATAATATCCTTTTGTATGTGCGTTGTTGGCGTGCGCGCCGCAGGGCGTGTGTGCAGGGTGTGCGCAGGGTATGTTGCGCAGGGCTGCGGCAGGGCGTGCGCGGGGTGTGTTACGCAGGATGCGCACAAGGCGCGTACAGACCGCACGCATTTTGCACATGTTAATCAGGTAGTTTTTGATGAATAAACTAAGACGGATATAGGGGTAAAAAGATGAAAGAAAACATTAAATCGATTTATAGACCCTTTCTAATTTTGTTTTGCTTAGGGTTGATTGTCGCTATTTTAGCGCGCATAGGGCTAGCTATTATGGCAAATTTGGGTATACATTCCTTTGATTATATTTCTGCTACAGGGGTGAGCACGCTTGAAGTAATATGTTCTGTTCTTACAGGTTCTGCTCTTGTTGCATTTATGTTTGTAGCAGGTCTAGCACTTACAATGTCAGCTGCTATTGTTGCCCTATTTGCCTTATTGTTTGTAAAGAAAAAAGCAGAGCCAAACGTTTTGCTTGCGTTTTTGGTCGGCTGGATTGGCACTATTGTTGTGATAATTTGCCTGTTTATAGTGGCCAGTGGAATTTTTTCACCTGTGCAAATATCGTCTATGAGTTCAAAGCTTCCAGCAACCCCTTTAATATTACTTGGCTGCATTGTTTTTGCAGCAATTATCGGTACACTCTTAGCGGCAGCTATGATGGTTATATGTGCATGTTTGTCTCGCAATCGTAGTAACGCACGCTACGGGTGGAATTTGCTTATTTGGGCTGCAATTTGCGGTGTTTTGGTGCTAATTTGTGTTATTGGAACGTTTGGAAGCATTAGCCAATATCCAATGGTTGCAGCTCAAGTGCTTGGTTGGCTTATAGCAGACGCAATAGTTAATGTCATAATTATGGTTGTGGCTTCAAAGAAAGTGCTAGAACTTGAATAGGGCTTGAGTGAGCTTAAGTTTGGCGAACACCCTATAGTTGGTTTAAAGCGTCCTTGTGAGGGCGAACAC
>CAVEKR010000132.1:3042-4324 GCA_963616365.1 Bacteroidaceae bacterium | reverse complement strand
ATTTATGACGCAGTTAAGGGTTTATGACGCAGACAGATAATATGAATTCTTTGTTTGACGAGGTGCAAAAGGCTAAGCGCTTAGAGCACGCGCCTTTGGCTGTGCGTATGCGGCCGCAAAAGCTTGAAGAGGTTATTGGGCAAAAAGACGCTGTTGGCAAGGGGTCGTGGCTGCGTCGCGCTATAGAATCTGACACGCTTTCGTCTGTGATTTTGTATGGCCCTGCAGGGACTGGCAAGACTTCGATTGCGCATGTGATTGCCATGAGCACGCATGCGGCTTTTGTGGAAGTTTCTGCTGTTACAGGCAGCGTTGCCGATTTGCGCCGAGAGATTAAGGCTGCTGAGCAGCGCCTTTCGGTAAACAACATGCGCACTATTTTGTTTATTGACGAAATTCACAGGTTTAGCCGTTCGCAACAAGATGCACTTTTGCACGCTGTTGAAGATCGCATAATTGTGCTGGTTGGCGCCACCACCGAAAATCCTTTTTTTGAAGTAAATTCTGCCTTGCTTAGCAGAAGTCGTATTGTGGATTTAAAGCCTATTGGAAATGAGGGCGTACGGGCTATTTTGCTGCGCGCGCTTGATGACGTGCGCGGTCTTGATGGCAAATACAAAATTGACGATGACGCGCTTGATGCCATCATTATGACAGCAGGTGGGGACGCTCGAATGGCGCTTAGCACTCTAGAGATTGCTTCCATGCTTGCATCTGGCACTAAGCACATCAGCGCTCAAGAAGTGGCAGATGCCATGCCGCACAGGCAGCTTCCTTACGATAAAAAAGGCGACAATCACTACGATATCATCAGCGCTTTTATCAAAAGCATGCGCGGCTCAGACCCTGACGCTGCCATTTATTGGCTTGCTCGTATGCTTGAGGCTGGAGAAGATCCTAAGTTTATTGCGCGCCGCATTTACATTTTGGCAGCTGAAGATGTTGGGCTGGCAGACCCGCGAGCTTTGCAAATTGGAGCTTCTGCTTTTAAGGCCGTCGAGGTCTTGGGTATGCCAGAATGTCGAATTCCCCTGGCAGAAGCAGCTATTTATATGGCGCTGGCGCCAAAGTCAAATTCGGCTTATTTGGCAATTGATGCTGCCATTAACGAGGTGAAAAAAGGCGAGCTTAAGCAAGTTCCAGCGCATTTGCGCGATAGAACTCGTCCAGGTTCTGAAAGTTATGGCGAATATAAGTATCCGCACAATTATCCAAACGCCCACGTCAAGCAGCAATATTTGCCCGATGGCTTGAGCGCGGGCGCGTTTTATAAGCCAACTAA
>CAVEKR010000132.1:0-2898 GCA_963616365.1 Bacteroidaceae bacterium | reverse complement strand
TTTGGATGGCGTGCCCCCATGCTGGCTTTGCGCCATTTTTTTGGCGAACACCTTGCGAGGTAGCTTACGAAAAATTGCGGTTTCCTGATAATTAAATGCATTTTTATTTTTGTACCTTTATAAAAGTTTGATTTTCGAGTATTATGTAGGTTTGCGACATATAAGCTTATAATATGTGGGTTTGCAATATGCAGGCTTACAGTGTGTGAGTTTGCAATATGTGAGCTTGCATTTACAAATTCTTGATAGGAGTTTTGAGATGGCTGATGTAAGTAAAATGTTTGGGGATATATGGCCCATAGTTATTGTCGTTCTTATTGTTTTGGCATGCATTGCTGTAGCAGTACTTATTGCTGTTTTTATTAATGCAAACAAGACAATTAAAGAAGCAACTAAGACAGTTGAAAAGTTAAACGTCATGGCAGATGAGGTTAATGAACAAATTACCCCAGTTCTAAAGAAAGTTGATCCGCTTTTAGAGCAGGCAAATTTGACTGTAGAGACAGTAAACTTAGAACTTTTGCGTCTTGATGGCATTTTAGAAGATGTGCAAAATGTCACAGGCGTTGCAGGTAAAACAGCAAGCACTATCGATTCTGTAACGGCGGCTCCTGTTAAGGCAGTTACTGGTGCTGCAGAGCGTGTTCGCAGCTTTTTTGGAGATGCTCATAAAAGAAAGCAAACAAAAAGTCTGGTCTATCCTAGTGGAACAAGTGCGGCTTCTAGTGGTGAGGCTGCTGACGGTGTAAAAGCGGCTGGTGACGGTGTGGCTGGCAGTGGTAGCAGCGCGGCTGCTAGCAGAAGTGCGGCGGCTGACGGTGTAAAAAGCGCGGCTGACAGCGGCGCAACTGCATCTATCAGTGCTAATAGTGCTGCTACTAAAGAAGAAAATAAAGCTTCTGAAGCATCAGGCACTAAGATTAACTTTGATCAAGCAGCAACTCTAGAAGAACTTGCTGCAATGCTTAAGGCACAAGAATCAGCTGCAAATGTGGTTGCAAGTAGTGCAGAAGATATCGCTGCAAATAATGCTGAAAGCGAGTGTGGTGTTCGCCAAACTAAACCATTAGAGGGCGACCATTATGTTGCTAAGCATCAAAAATAGGGTTCTTTAACAGAGCTAAACGGGTCCTTGATTAGGGCTCTTTGAAAAAATTGGCTTTTTTAGATAGCGTGTAGGTAAACGCAAAATAAGAAGCTAAAAAACCAGGGAATAAAGGAGTAATTTTGCCACAACCACCTAAGACTTCGGCAGAAATTCGCGAAGCATATTTATCTTTTTTTGAGTCGAAGGGCTGCCAGCGCTGGCCGTCTTCTTCTTTGGTGCCAGATGACCCGAGTTTGCTTTTGACTGTTGCTGGCATGGTGCAGTTTAAGGAATATTTTTTGCAGCAAAAGCACCTGGACAGTCGCTATATTGGCACTACAACGGCGCAGAAGTGTGTTCGCACAAATGATATTGACATTATCGGCACAGACGGGCGTCATTTGAGTTTTTTTGAGATGCTTGGAAATTTCAGTTTTGGAAAGTATTTCAAAAAGGAGATGTGCGCTTGGGCTTGGGAGTTTTCCACACAGGTGTTGCAATTTGAGCCAGAGCGCATTTATGTGACGGTTTACACCGATGATGATGAGGCGTATGACATTTGGCGCGAGGTCGGCGTTGAAGAAAGCCACATTTCAAGGCTTGGCGCTGATGATAATTTTTGGGTGGCAGGACCGACCGGTCCGTGCGGTCCGTGTTCGGAGTTGTATTATGACCAGGGAAAAGAGGTCGGTTGCGGTAGTCCAGATTGCAAGCCAGGATGCGATTGCGACCGCTTTTTGGAATATTGGAATTTGGTGTTCACCCAGTTTAATCAGCAAGAAGATGGCACGCGAGTTCCGCTGGAGAAAAAGAACATAGATACTGGTATGGGACTTGAGCGCGTCGCCGCTATTATGCAGGGCGTTCAGAGTAATTTTGATACAGATGTTTTGCGTTCTTTGATTGGTGTTGGCGAACACCTCTCTGGCTGTGTGTATGGTGGGGGCTGTGGCTGTGGTGCTGCTGGTGATGCTGAGGCTGGTGAGGGCGCTGGGGGCGTTGCTGGTGGTGGTGCTGCTGCTGGTGGTGCTGAGGGCGCTGGCGGCGTTGTTGGTGGTGGTGGTGCTGAGGGCGCTGGCGGCGCTGGCGGCGCTGAGACGGAGCGCGCTGCTGAGACGGAGCGCGCCGCTGAGACGGAGCGCGCCGCTGACACGGAGCGCGCCGCTGGAAATGAGAATACAGAGCGCACTAACCTTGCCATGCGTGTTATTGCAGATCATGCCCGTTCAGTTGTTTTTATGGTAGGCGATGGCGTTTTGCCTTCTAATGAGGGGCGCGGCTATGTTTTGCGTCGCTTGATTAGGCGTGCTGTGCGTGAGGGACGCATTTTAGGTATCGAAAAGCCGTTTTTGAACGCTTATCTAGCTGCCATAATAGACATTATGGGTTCTGTGTATCCTGAAATTATAGAAAATCGCGCCTTGATTGAAGAGGTGCTTTTGTCTGAAGAAAAGCGTTTTCGTGCAACAATAGATAAAGGCGAGCGCTTTTTGGAAGAAGAGCTTGATAATTTGCCTGCTAATGTGGCGCTTTCTGGAAAAGCTGCGTTTACCTTGCATGACACTTATGGTTTTCCATTCGAGCTTACGGCAGAGATTTGTCGCGAGCGCAATATTAAAGTGGACGAGGCGGGCTTTCAAAAAGAAATGGAAGCTCAGCGTGAGCGTGCGCGTAATGCTCGCGACACTCATGCTTGGAATGAAGCAGGCAGCATTTATACGCAGTTGCTTGAAACAGTTGGAAAAACAGAGTTTGTCGGATATGAAAAGGATGAATGTGAAGCAAGTGTTTTAGCTCTTGTTTCAGATAAT
>CAVEKR010000131.1:0-4339 GCA_963616365.1 Bacteroidaceae bacterium | reverse complement strand
ACATGAATCTTTTTGGGGCTCGTCTTTGACATGTGCTGCTTGATAAGTGTTACTGTCGTTTTCACCCGCCTCAAAACCTGCAAGTTTTATGATATTTGCAACTATATTGTCATCTATAAGAAAGTTTTGCCCAAGTTTGTGCTTGGCGCTTAGTCCATGGCGCTCAAGCACCTCTTTTGTTGCGTTAATGGAAGCTAAATGGCTCATCATAATTTTTTACAATCTCTCTATTGGATCTTTGATTTTTGAGCTTCAATGAGCACAAGGGCGGCAAGTTTGGAAATTTCTTCTTTGCTTATGTGGTGTTCGCCTTTATTTGTGTTGGCATTTGCACTGGGGTGTTCGCCATTATTTATATCGGCGTTTGTATCAAGGTGTTCGCCATTTAAAAAGCGATAAATTCTATTCTCCACACGCAAAGAAGCGCAGTTTAGAGCACTAGTGCATATGGTCTCTAGGGCAGAGGATCCATGCGGGTCTCCCCCGTCGCCCAAAATTATAAGATGAGCTGGGCGATTTTTGGGCATTGCTTTTTGCAGATGATATTTGCGCGCCCAATAACTTTGACACCTATCAAGAGCTGCCTTTAAGTGTGCGGGCGGCCCTGCAAAATATAGGGGCGTTATGAGCACCAATGCATCACAATTATCCATGTGCTTTGATAATGTATGCCATAAATCTTGAGTAGCACAAGTTCCAGTTGCTAGGCAGTTTTTGCAGTTAGAACATGCTGCAACAGGGTGTTTGCTCAAGCTCCAAAGCGTTGTATGCGCGCCCTGCAAGTTGAGTTCTTTTTCAAACTGGCAAGCAAGTGTTTCTGTGTTTCCGTGCTCGTGCGGAGAGCCGCTTAAAAGCAAGATATCCATAAAACGCTCTTCTAATTAAACTTGATTGGTGGGCTTAATCGACAGACTTAATCAACGATGGACTTAATCGGTAGACTTAAGCTGCGGACTTAATCGGCGGACTTAATCTGCGGGCTTAATCGAGCAAGGCGCCAAATTGCTGACTTAAAGACAGCTGCCAAGAATTAGGCGGCTTATTAAGGAGCTCTAAGCTGTTGTCATATAAGCGCTGGATAAAAGCAGCCTCATCTAGACCTGCCTGCAGTTTTGCTGCATCAAAATTAGCCTCGTCAAATTTTTGCGCTCCAGCTTCTATATCTGATTGCCTTGGGTTTAGCTGCTGTAATGCCACATCTTTTCCTGCATATCCAAAACAATCCAAAAGGCAGCGTAAAGTAAAAAGCGTTTGATCTGGCGTGCATAAAGTTCCGCGCAAAGGCTCTGGTGCCATAAAGGGAGCATCTGTTTCTACCAGCAATTTATCAAGCGGCACGTGCAAAGCGGATTGTCTTGTAAGATAGCTTTTCTTAAATGTGAGCGGACCTCCAAAAGCAACATAGCAACCCAAATCAAGAAACGGCTGCAAAGTATCAGCATCCAAATTAAAGCAATGCAAAATGCAACCTGCTTTTGGCATACCTTCTTTTTTTAAGATCTCTAAGGCTTCATCATGTGCCTCTCTTACATGCAAAGATACAGGCAAATTAGCCTCATTTGCTAGGACGAGCTGCTTGGCAAAGACGTCTCGTTGAACATCTCTTGGGCTCAAATCATAGTGATAATCAAGTCCAATTTCTCCAAGACAGCTGGTCAGCGGGTTGTGGAGCAATTTTACCAGAAGGTCTTTTGTCTCATCATAATATTTTGCGTTATGAGGATGCACACCTGCAGCAACACGTATTTTTGGAACTTTCTTTTGTGGAGCGTCCCATTCTTTGAGCAGCTTTTTTGCATGTTCTTTCCAAGCGCTTATGTGCTCGTAAGCACTTTTAGCAGGAAATATTTGGTCTCCTTGAGAAGAAGGTTCTGCAGGGTCTGTCATGCAAAGCAAAAAGCCAAAATCATAATAGGCGCTGCGTGCAATAGCAAAAGCAGGATCTTGTAACATTCCTAAATGGCAATGAGTGTCTGCAAAACGCTGCTTTTGTTTGGGAGTTTGGCTATCGTCAAGTCCGCCAAACATGCTTGCTGGCAAACCGCTGCCTAGCACTGGTGCATCTGCTGATGTGCCTTCTTGCTGCTTGCTTGGTGTATTGGTGGTCGGACTGCCTGCTGTGCCGCCGTTACTTGCTGGCTCGCTACCGCTTGCTGGCGCGCTGCTTGCTTCTGCAAAATGTGGCGGCTCTTTAATCTTGCCCTTAGAAGTGCGAAAAAGTGTATCTTGTTCTTCAAAAATCTTAAAATCAGAAAGTGCCATAATTATATTGCCTCTTTATCTGTCCTTTTGTTTGGTTTTTAGTGGGGCGTTCGCCCTTAATGGGGCGTTCGCCCGCCTTAGCGCGTTCGCCCCTCATACCAGTGGGGTGTTCGCCATTAAAACCGCCAGCAAGCCCCCCAAACTTGCCACCAAGCCCACAGAGGGGCACGCCCGCCTATTTGTCCAGCTTTTCTAAACGAGGGAAAAGCGCCTCACCTTTTGTAACGGAACTGCCGCTCAAAAGCCCACCCCAGCGCGTTGCCTCTTTTATGTTATCGCAGGTATCTGGCGCAGGCGCCTCCATGCGGGTCAGCAGCTCTTTGCTGGTAGTCGGCATAAATGGCGCCAAATAATAAGCGGCAATTCTGCAAGCCTCCAAAGCGTTGTAGAGCACGTAGTTGAGCTCGTCTTTTTTTGTCTCGTCCTTAGCCAAACTCCATGGAGCAGACGTTTCCACGTAGAAATTTGCCGCGTGGAGGAGCTCCATAACAGCACTTGTAGCTGCAGCAAAGTCGACATCATCAATTGCGCTTTTCCATTTTTTATACAGGGTGTCTGCCAGCGGCTTTAGCGGGTTGTCAAACGCCTCAAGCTTTGTGCAATCTGCCAGCTCAGGGACTGTGCCGTCTGCGTATTTATCAACCATATTGCTAACGCGGCTAAACAAGTTTCCATACGTGTTTGCAAGGTCAGTGTTATAGACCTCTGTCATGCGCGCGTTTCCGATATTGCCATCCATGCCAAAGGTGACATCGCTCAAAAAGTAGTATCGATACGCATCAACGCCATAGCGCTCAATCAACTCTGCAGGATAAAGGGCGTTTCCCTTAGACTTGCTCATTTTAGAGCCATCTGCTGCCATCAAAAATCCGTGCGCAAAAACCCTCTTTGGAACAGGCAGATCTGCTGCCATGAGCATTGCTGGCCAAATCACACAATGAAAGCGAATGATGTCTTTTCCCACAAAGTGGAAATCAGCTGGCCAAAAATGCTCCACAAGTGAGTCATCACCACTACCAAAGCCAAGAGCGCTCAGATAGTTAATGAGCGCATCCACCCAAACATAGGCAACGTGATTTTTATCAAAAGGTAAAGGAACTCCCCAGTCAAAGCTCGAGCGGCTCACTGACAAATCGTGCAGCCCGCCCTCAACAAAACTGCGCACTTCGTTCATGCGGATATCAGGGCTTACAAAATTTGGGCAGCTATCATAAAGCTCTAGCAGCTTATCTCCAAACTCTGAAAGTTTGAAGAACCAATTTTGTTCGCCATCTTTTTCATAGCGCAAAGGGCGTTTGCAATCTGGACAGCATTTTTGCCCATCAATTTCTATGACCTCAGAGTCTGTGTAATAGGTTTCTTCGTGAATGCAATACCAGCCCTCATATGCTGATTTATAAAGATAGCCCTTGTCTTTAAGGCGCTGCATAAACTCCCCAACGCCAATAATGTGGCGCTCTTGAGTTGTGCGAATAAAATCGTCGTTTGAAATATTAAGGGTTTGCCATAATTGCAAAAATTGCTCAACCTGACTATCACACCAGCTCTGCGGGGTCATGTCATGCTCTTTAGCGGTTTCTGCAACCTTTTGACCATGTTCGTCAAGACCGGTCAAAAAATGCACATCGTATCCATCCATGCGCTTAGCGCGCGCTATAACATCTGCTGCAATAGTGGTGTAAGCTGTGCCAATATGCGGCTCGCCGTTTACATAATAAATCGGCGTTGTAATATAAAACGGTTCTTTTTCCAATTTTGTTTCTCCTGACCTCTATTTTTTCGACGCTTCTTTTTCTGGTGTCTTTTCTAGCGTCGCTTTTTTAAGCGGCTCTTTTTTAAGCGGCTCTTTTTTTAAATGTTTCTTCTTTAAGCAACTCTTTCTCCATCTCTAGCCTGTTGCTTTCTTTTGTAAAACTATGTTCCTTAACGCTGGTGTTGCAGGCGTGCTGCTACTGCAAATTGCATAAAGTAGCGCTCAATATTATCTGCATCTTTTTGAAAAGTACCATCGTAAAAAAGCCTCAAAAATTCCGTACGTGCTCTAAGCACTTCTTTTGTTCTACATGATTTTTCTGCA
>CAVEKR010000130.1:3347-4444 GCA_963616365.1 Bacteroidaceae bacterium | reverse complement strand
TTAAATCTAGAAAAACTGAATTACTTTGATGATTTTATGAACAAATTTTGGTGGCAGGGTGTTTGCATGGCGAACACCACGCGAGGACGCGGGCACGCTTAGATGGCGTGCCTTTGGTTAAGGTGCGGGCACGTGTTAGAACACAGACAATTTATATGGCGAACACCCTGCTGGGTTGCGGGCGCGTATTTATATGGCGAGCCTCCGTAGCTGGACGCGCGAGCGCATATTATAACGCAGGCAATTTATATGGCGAACACCCTGCTGGATCTCACATATATATTGGCGAACGCCCTGCTGGCTTTTGGCAAAGATATGCAAGTTAGAGCGCGTATGGATCAAGTCGCTTTAAGACAAAATGAGCAACAATAAGCAAAATTCCCTGGATAACAACGCAGATAATAGCGCTAGTAATAACAACTATAAGAGGCAGATTAATTTTTTCAAAAGCAAAAACAGCAATCCCTAAAATAAAGGCTATGCAAACAGCGCCCCATGTGTTTCTTTTTTCACGTTTGCCCAAATTAGTGACTGCATACCCAGAAATCCCTCCTATCAGGGCAAACAACCCTGCAAACCAGCAAACAGAAGCTGCTATATTGCCTGTTTCTGCAAATTGAATAAGCAAACTATAAATGCTGGCAGAACCACCTATGGCACAAGAACAAAGAGAGATTATGCGCATAACAATGATGCTTGCACGAAAGCTTGAACTCAAGTTGCTTGGATTTAAGTTACTTGAGTTTGAACTGCTCGAGCTTAAAGTGCCTGAACTGCTTGAACTTGGGTTGCTTGAGCCTGTCTTGCCTGAGTTCAGGCTGCTTGAGCTCAAGTTTTTAACTCCAGTTTTTTGTTTTGTTATTTTTTCTTTACTCATATGCAAGTTATACTAGCAGATAAATTCAAAAATACCTAATATTTGCATTGACATACATTCATATCCGCAGCAAAAACACGCTTATTCGCAGTTTTGCATTAAAAACACGCGCGCTAAAAAACATACACACGCTCACATGCCAAAAAACAGATCCACATTCACACTTGCGCTCAAGACAAAACTTGAGCTACCCATTGAGCGTACTCACCCGTATACATTC
>CAVEKR010000130.1:0-3337 GCA_963616365.1 Bacteroidaceae bacterium | reverse complement strand
TTCATATCCGCAGCAAAAACACGCTTATTCGCAGTTTCGCAGCAAAACACGCGCGCTCACACACGCACTAAAAATTCGCACACGTTAACATCTGCACTTAAGACAAAACTTGAACTACCCATTGAGCGTACTCACCCGTATACATTCCTTGCAAATTTGCAAAAACTTGAGGCCAATCAAAGTGGCAATCATAATAAAGCTCAAGGTAATTTTTAGCCTCTATGCGCCCGTGGTGTTCGCCATTATTTAGAATTTGGAAATTTTGCGTATAAGTGCACGTAGGACACATAGAAATAAGCATCTCTCCTGCGCCCACCTGCCCAAGAACCTCTTCGACCTTGGCCGCCTGCTGATTTGGAGCAAAGGCGCTCACAGCTCCTCCTGCCCCGCAACACCCATAGCAAATGCTCCCTTTATCGTCTTGCAGGTTGATGAGCTTTTTTGCCTCGCGCAAACAAGAGCCGTCTCTATCTTGGCACGGCTTAAAAAAGCGCGCTGGCATTTCAAGCTCGATGGGCTCACGACCCGCATCAAGCAAAAACTTTGCCAAAGAAATAGCCCTGTAATCTGCCATTTTGCGCGCTGCAAAAGCGGCGTTGAACATGTTGGCACACCCAGGGCACGGACAAATTACCTCTTTTGCCCCACTTGAGACGAGCTCGTCAATTATGCGCTGCTCCAAGTTGACCGCTCTGTCCAAAAAACCAGCGCTTTTAAGCGGAGATCCGCAGCATTTATCTATTAACGTTGCCTTTTTTATGCTGTTGATGTCATCAAAGACTTTGCGCGTAAGCTCAGGTGAATAAGCTGCTAGCGAACACCCTGGAAAAAACGCCACCTCAAAATCGCGCTCTGCTTGTTTACCTTCGGTCTCAATGTGGCGCTCAAGATCTGAATATGTAATTCCATATACAGCCTTGTAAGCACTAAAAATATGCCATTCGTTATCAACTTGAACGCTTGCATAGGCGCTGCGCTCTATGACATTTGCCTTATTAAACAACTCGCGGCTCTTATAAATCAAGGAACAAACATCAATGTGCGCTTCGCAAGCCTTAACACACTCTTTGCAAAAAAAGCAACCTCTAACTGCTTGGACTAGACCTTGTCTAGATTGGATTTCTTCTGCAAGTTTTTGGTTCTGGAGTGCGGTTTCTTGTGTGCTGGATGCGTCTGCTTCTACTGCAAGGTCTTGTTCTTGGCGCGCTGCCTCGCAAGCCCCTTGCCCTTGGTATGCTGCATCGCAGGCCTCTTGCATATTTAGAGCAATGTCAAACAAGGTCATATTTGCCATGCTCAAAGAAGAGCAGCGTGGCTTACATTTGCCACAACCAACACATCTTTGCAAAACTTCCGTAAAAATATTGTTTTCGCTCATAATTGTACCTTCATTCCGTCTTCTGCAACAATAACACGCCCACCAAATTGAGCAGCGTATTTGTAGATTTCTTCTATTTCGTTTACCCCTGGGTCACACATGTGCGGGGCCAAATGCTGCAAATAAATCTTTTTGGCGTCAAGCAAATTTATGCCCTCTTCAATTGTGTCTTTTACCAGATGATGGGTTATGTGCGTGCCCCTATTTTTCCAAAATGTGGCATCCATAATCAAGTTGTCAAGGCCGCGCAAAATTTCTATGACCTCGTCTTTTAACTCCGCTGTATCTGGCGCATAAAAGGTACGCGTGCCTTCTTGCGTTGTCAGCAGATACCCAAAAGAGCCGCTGCAATGCTTTACAGGCAACGCCTGAATGGTTAGCCCGTCAAATTCTCGCAGCTCATAGGGCTTGATTATGTCTTTGCTAAAAATGTCTTGCATATAAGAAAACTCTTCAAAAGCACCTGCTAGCGCCTCTGCACTTGCATGAAACGGCAGCTTTTCTAAGCAATGCAAGCGAATAAAATATTCGAGCTCTCCAAGACCGCCCATATGGTCAAAGTGGGCGTGAGTTAAAAAGAAGTCGTCTATTCTGTCGATGTTTTCTCTATTAAGCTGATGGCGCAAATCTGGCGGAGCATCTATGAGCAGCACTCCTTTGCCTTGTATGGCAACGCCAGTGCAGCCGCGGCGCTTTGTTGGGTCTTTTCGCGCCTGCTCGCAAGCTGGGCAATGGCAGAAAAACGCGGGAACGCCACAGCCAGAGCTTGTTCCCAAAAAGGTAAGAGTGTGCTTTGTTGGGGCGCTTCTATACGGCTTAGGAGCGCAGGTTTTATAATCTGGGCAAAGCTCTTGACATTCGCGAGCAAACTCTGGCGCAATATCTGTCCAGGCACATTCTTGCATACCGCAGCTTTCATAAAACGGACCAATTGCCCCCCTGCTTGAAAGACGCAAATCTGCATGACGCTTTAGGGCATCATTTAAAAGCGCCTGTCCCACACCGTGCCTGTGCAATGCATCAAAAACCACCACTGGGCGAACATACCATGCGCCATCGCTGCCCTGCTCACAGCGCAAAGCTCCATACATGGTGTTATCGCGCGTTGCAGCAACGCGCACGTTTTCAACGCTTGAAAGGTCTCCAAAGCCCTCTTCTGCAAAAAGCTGCCTTAATAATGGCAGGTCAGCCTCGCAAGCATCTCGCAAATAAAACTTTTCTATGCTATTTTCTTCTTTATTACTCATATGTTTGCCGTTTCTTATGTTTCCGCCGCAGGTTTCTGCTTATGTGTTCATTAATTCCCATATTTCCACCACAGTCCCATTTCAACATTTAAATTTTATTGCTGCCTAAATTTGTATTTCCCTTTTCCATGACCAGGCACTGGTTCAATAATCTCTGTCTGCAATAAGTTTGAAAGAAGTTTTGAAGCGCTTGAAGCCTTCAAATCAAGCATTTTTATAACGTCACTTCTTCCAAAGATTTCATTAAAGCTAAATTTTTCAAAAAGGCAATAAATATGAGCCTTTGTTCTGCTTGAAAACCCACTCCCTTTCTCAATTAGAAGATTTTCAATATCTACTTTTTTGTCTTCAATATCCACTTTTTTGCCCTGAATATCCACTTTTTTGTCTTCAATGTCTACTTTATCTATCTGAATGTCTACTTTTTTATCTTCAATGTCCACTTTTTTAGTATGGTAAAGTCCACTTATGTGCAAATCTCTATTCTTGAGCTGATTGTTCTCATTCAAAAGTAAATTCTTGAGAAATATTTCAAGGTATTCTGTGGTTTCATGCACACCAATTTGCAAATTATTATAATTGGCTCTAACAAGCGCATTTCTAAAATACCACGCGTTTTTAGAAAAAATTTCGTTTGTAACAAAAAACCCGAGCGTTCTTAAGTATTTAATAAAAAAGACAGCTGTAGTTCTTGTGTTTCCTTCAGCAAATA
>CAVEKR010000129.1:0-4453 GCA_963616365.1 Bacteroidaceae bacterium | reverse complement strand
CAATTTAAGTTCGCAAGGCGCAGACCCGCTAATTTTAAGCTCTCAAGGTGCAGATTCGCAAGCCTTAAACTCACAAACTCTAAACTCGCAGGGCTTAAGCCCGCAAAACTCACGAGGCGCGAATTCCCAAAGCCCAAACCCACAAGGAATTGACGTCATCGCCGCAGGTAGTACCCTTGGTACTTATATTGCGCGTAGCAGTTCTTTTCCTGTTGGAAATGTAACAATAAAAAAAATGCGACCGATGAACTTTGAGGAGTTTTGCTTAGCGCTTGGGCAGGATATGGCATTTGATGTTGTGAAAAGCGCTTTTGAGAATAAAAGTTTTTGTGCTGTTCACGACAAAATGCTTAAGCTTTGGAGAACATACCTGATTGTTGGGGGTATGCCAGAGGCAGTAAAGAGATTTGTAGAGACAGACAAAATTGAGAGCGTCTATGCTGTCCAAGACGATATCAACACTACCTATATTGCAGATATGGCAAAGTATATCCAAAATATTGACGCTGCTAAAGTGCTTGATTGTTGGCACAGCATTCCAACGCAGCTAGCAAAAGAAAATGGCTCTACTAAATTTGCGTGGAAAAGTATTGAGGGCAATGCAAGCAAAAGGAGTCACAAAACTGCCCTTGATTGGTTGATAAGCGCAGGTATGCTAAACAGGCTAAACTTGGTGACTGATGGAGTAAGACCTTTGGCATCTTTTGAAAATAGAGATGCTTTTAAGATTTATCTTGCAGATACAGGGCTTCTTTGCCGCATGTATCGAGCTAACATTGATGATTTTTCTCTAAAAGACATGAGAAGCGCGCGCTTTCGTGGAGGTGTTGTCGAAAACTTTGTCATGCAAGAATTTGCAGCTAACAACATACATGCATACTATTGGGGAACAAAAAGCAAGCACGAAGTTGATTTTGTCTTGTCCACAAATTCTGGCATTAGCGCTGTTGAAGTAAAAAGCGGAGTTCACACAAATGCTTCTAGCGCAAAATATTTTGCCAACAAATATTCATGTTCTCAGGTCATAAAGCTAAGCTGCAAAAACTTTGGCGAAACTGACAATAATGCAGCACAAAAAACGCCCGACCAAGCACCTATTGTATCAATTCCTCTTTATGCTGCAGGTCTTATTTGCGCAGATTAAATTATTAGTACATATGATGACGAACACCTTGGTGTATATCATGGCGAACACCTTGGTGTGTTTTAAACTTTAAGATGGCGATTAATGCAATAATCCTGAATAGAACCTGCTGGTGTGGGGTGGGGGTGGATATCTGAAAATTCTCATTATTTTTTGCTGGGAATGAACTATAATTTTATAGGTTAGCGAGATTTATCTTTGCAAAACTTAAATCTTTGTTTGCTGCGCACTGCCTGTGCGCTTATTTTGTGTGCAAGTCCGCGCTGATGTGGGCGAACGCCATAAGGCAAAGCCGCGAGGTCAAGCCGCAAAGCAGCGCCAATAAGGTGGCACGACACAAGGCTAAGTCACGAGGCAAAGCCGCGAGGTCAAGCCGTGAGGTGGCACGCCATAGGCAACGCCAGCGAGCTAAACGCCGCGAGGCAGCGCCAGTTAGGTGCAAAGCCAGTGAGGTGTTCGCCATAAGCAGCGCTGGCGTGCTAAATATGGCAACGCCAGCTACGCGTTAGCGCGACAAAGAGCACAAAGGCGGGCAGGGGTGCTAGGTGAGCTAAAGAGTTAAGCGTTTGTAAAGGTAGGTCTCACAAGTTCCACGTCTAGTTTACAGAAAGGGGTATTTATGCATACCACGTGTGGAAAAAGCTTGAGAAAGCTTTCAAAGTTGCAAAAGACATTGGCAATTATCGTTGCCGCCATCTGCATTGCTGCAGCTGTAGTCTTTGTTTCTCAAGCAATGGCAACTAACTCTTCTGCAACAGAAGAAACTACAACTACTAGTACACAAGGGGGTGAAACGCAAAACGCAGATGCAAGCGCAGCCACCGACTCGGCAAACAGCGGCGCGCAAGCAAGTGAAGCAAGCGAAGCAGGCGACCAAGCAAACGGCGGCCTTAACACCGCAGGCGCCGCAAACACAAGCGCAAACACAAGCGCCAGCGGCAGCACATACACTGCTGCATCAGCTGCTTGGGATGGAACAACAAAGGATGTAAGCTGGTATAACACAACAGATACAGAGTTTACTATCTCTACAGCAGCGCAACTTGCAGGTCTTGCTGCTATTACTAGTCCTAAAAATGACTATAGCGCATGGCAGGATGGCTCACGCGATTCAAAGGCAGTAGATGCAAGTGGTAAAGCCATTACTCAAGATAACTTTAAGGGCAAAACCATCAAACTTGGCGCAGACATTGACCTGGGTGGCTCTGTAAACGAGGATCAAACCAAAACAGTAAATCAATTTGACCCAATTTGTGACTTTAACAACTGGGGTGGCGGTGGCCAAGGCACAAGCGATGGCACTTATAAGGAAGTAAAATGGCAAGGCACTTTTGATGGTCAAGGCCATACCGTAAGCAATTTGGCTGTTGATGGAAGAATCAACTGCTACCAAAATTTCTATGGTTATCAAGGTTTAATTTCTGCCATTGGAGAAGGTGGCGTTGTTAAAACTTTGGGCGTAACAGGTGCTGTTAGAGCACGTGTTGCTGGCGGTGTTGTTGGCTGCTCTAACTTAAGTGATGGTCCAAATGGAGAAGATGCAACACTTGTAACAAGCCTTCAAGATTGGCCAAAGATTATGAATTGCTGGACCAATGTTACTATTGTGGGCAATGGTTCTGGAACACGCGGTTGCGGTGGTATCTTTGGTGGAGAAGGCGACTACAGAAGCGCTTGTATGGTTACAAATTGCTATGCAAAAGGTGATGTTTCTAATGGCAATATTGGCACCGCAGGTGGTATTGCAGGCCAACAAAATGGCTATACTTCAGGTTGTTATTATCTAGGCTCTGTATCAGGTGCATACGATGCAGGTATAACAGGTTATTCATATCAATATAGTACTGATACATTTAAAGGTATTGGATATATAGATGCTCAACACAATATGGCAAAAGAAGGCTGTTCTAAGGGCGGTAACCTCTATCGTTACCGTAGCAGCAGTACTGACCCTAATGAAGTAATAGAAGTAAAAAAACCTTTTTATACCACAGATGATATCAAGAAAAACGGTTCAGGCGTTCTTGGCAGCGCTTATTATGAAGACACAGATAACATCAATGCAGGTTTTCCAATTTTGTTTTGGCAAAAAGGAGAAAGCTATGTGGACTTAAGCTCTGCCGATATTGCAGATATTGCTGAGCAAAAATACACGGGCACAGGTGTGGAGCCAGACTTAACAGTAACTCTTGACAGTAGCACTTTGGTTAAAAATCGTGACTATTATGTAGTCTATGAAGACAATATTATGCCAGGTCAAAACACGGCAAAAGCTACAGTGTATGGTCTTGGCAAATATACTGGTAAAACAAAGACAGTAAACTTTAGCATTAAAAGTATCAATTTAGATAATTGTACAATTCAAGATATTGAAACCACATGGAGCTATGGAGAAGCTGACCCTGCTTGCCCTGCTTTGACTGTTAAATCAGAAGATGGCACAGAAACTCTTGTTTTGGGCAGAGATTATATTGTCGAATATACTAATAATGTAGAGACAGGTGAGGCAACAGCAACTATCAAGCCTCCATCTGCTGGTATTACAGGTTCAAGCTCCAAAACATTTAAAGTGGTAAAAGCAGCTACTTCTGTTAAAGGTTCAGGAACTGAGGCTGACCCTTATTTAGTGGGCACAAAAGGCGAATGGCAATATGTGTCACACCAAATATTTAAAGGCGATAAATCCTTTATGAAAGGCAATATCAAGCTGACTGCAGATTTTGATCTTTCTAAAGTAGGAGAAGATGATCTTCATGCAGACCCATTAGGTGTTCAATATACCCGCAAAATTGGAACAGATTATGTGCAAACAAATAATTATTTTTGCGGCAGCATTGATGGAGATAACCACACAGTAACTATCAATTATCCAGAAGGTGGCGGTCTTGGCGCTAATACCTATAACGAAGACTGGACAGTAATGTATAAAGATACTTCTGGTTATTCTGGTCTTGTTGCTTGGTGGGGCTATGGCAGTGATGATGAACAAAGCATGGATCAAAAAACCATCAAAAATATTACTGTTGCTGGTTCTGCCAAAACAGTTTATTCTTCTGGCCTTATAGGTTATATGTGCCGTGGTAATTTATTGATTGATAATTGTATTAATAAGGCAAGCCTTGGTAATGATAATACAGAGGCAACCTGGCAAACACAAACATCTGGCGTTGGTGGTATGGTTTATGCACAATTTGGAAAACTTAGCATTACAAATTCAAAAAATGAAGGTGCTATGATTGCTACCTCTAACTGGGGTGCGTTTATTGGTGGTATGATTGGTAGAATTAATGGATCTTCTCAAAATTTTGA